>NZ_JAWOVM010000021.1:0-61209 GCF_033339895.1 Vibrio sp. 1751 | reverse complement strand
ACCACATTGCGTGATGGCGAGCAAGCGTTGTCAGCAAGCTTGACGGTTAAAGAAAAACTGCAGATTGCCTATGCGCTGGAAAGACTCGGCGTTGATGTTATCGAAGCTGGCTTCCCAATCTCTTCACCAGGTGATTTCGAGTCAGTACAAACCATCGCAAAAAACATAAAAAACAGTCGAGTTTGTGCCCTTTCGCGTGCCGTTGCGAAAGACATTGATGCTGCCGCTGAAGCATTAAAAGTGGCTGACCAATTCCGTATTCACACGTTTTTAGCCACTTCCACCATTCACGTAGAAGACAAACTACGCCGCAGCTACGACGATGTACTAGAAATGGCAGTCAACGCCGTTAAACATGCACGTAACTACACTGATGATGTCGAGTTTTCTTGTGAAGATGCTGGTCGTACTCCAATCGACAACCTATGTCGCATGGTAGAAGCCGCCATCAATGCAGGTGCGAGTACAATCAACATTCCAGATACCGTTGGCTACACCGTACCAAGTGAGTTTGGTGGGATTATTGAAACCCTATTTAACCGCGTTCCGAACATTGATAAAGCGATCATCTCCGTTCACTGTCACGACGATTTGGGGATGTCAGTTGCCAACTCTATTGCCGCCGTTCAAGCTGGCGCACGTCAGATAGAAGGCACGATCAATGGCATTGGAGAGCGAGCGGGTAACTGTTCACTTGAAGAGATCGCAATGATCATCAAGACTCGTCAAGAGTTTTTGGGCGTTCACACTGGCATTAAGCATGATGAAATTCACCGCACCAGTAAGTTGGTTAGCCAGCTATGCAATATGCCTATTCAAAGCAACAAAGCAATTGTGGGTGCAAATGCGTTTAGCCACTCTTCAGGCATCCACCAAGATGGCATGTTGAAGAATAAGAATACCTACGAAATCATGACCCCTGAGTCTATTGGCCTAAAAAACCAAGCTCTGAACCTAACCAGCCGCAGCGGTCGCGCTGCCGTGAAGAGCCATATGGATACCATGGGTTACAACGAAGACGAGTACAACCTAGACGCGCTGTATGCGGATTTCTTGAAACTTGCTGATCGCAAAGGCCAAGTGTTCGATTACGACCTAGAAGCCCTAATGCACTTCTCGAACTTGCGTGAAGAAGATGACTTCTACAAATTGAGCTACCTAAGCGTGCAGTCTGGCAGCGTAATGGCTACCACCAGCATCAAAATGCAATGCGGTGATGAAGAAATGTGTGAAGCAGCGGTCGGTAATGGCCCAGTTGATGCGCTATACCAATGTATCTACCGCGTGACAGGCTACGACATCGTTCTGGATAAATTCGACCTAACCGCGAAAGGTGAAGGTGAAGATGGTTTGGGTCAAGCAGACATCATTGCCAACTACAAAGGTCGCAAATACCACGGTACGGGTGTTTCCACCGACATCGTTGAGGCTTCCGGCCAAGCATTATTGCACGTTATTAACAGCATTCATCGTGCAGATAAAATCGAAGAAATGAAGCAGAAAAAGATTGCGACTGTGTAATAACAACCGGGCTACACGGCTCAGGAAAGAACACGCTCGTTGAAATAATTAAGCTCAAAATTAGAAAACTTAAAGGATTAACATGACAGACAAATCGTACAAAATTGCCGTCCTACCCGGTGACGGCATTGGCCCGGAAGTAATGGCGCAGGCACATAAAGTATTGGATGCAATCGAAAAGAAACATGGTATTGCGTTTGAGCGTGACGAGCATGATGTCGGTGGTATCGCGATCGACAACCACGGTTGCCCACTTCCAGAGAGCACAATAAAAGCATGTGAAGAGTCTGATGCAGTCCTATTCGGCTCGGTTGGCGGCCCTAAGTGGGAGCACTTACCACCAAACGACCAACCTGAACGTGGTGCCCTACTTCCACTACGCAAACACTTCCAACTGTTCTGTAACTTACGTCCAGCGCAAATTCACTCAGGTCTTGAAGCTTTCTCACCGCTACGTGCAGACATCTCGGGTCGCGGCTTTGACATCGTGGTAGTCCGTGAACTGACGGGTGGTATCTACTTCGGCCAACCGAAAGGTCGTGAAGGTGAAGGCGCAACAGAAAAAGCATTTGATACTGAGGTGTACCACCGCTTTGAGATCGAACGTATTGCAAAAATCGCTTTTGACTCTGCTCGTCTACGTCGCAAGAAAGTGTGCTCTATCGACAAAGCGAACGTTCTACAAAGCTCTATCTTATGGCGTGAAGTAGTCGAAGAAATCGCAAAAGACTACCCAGATGTCGAGTTGTCACACATGTACATTGATAACGCGACTATGCAGCTTATCAAAGACCCTGCTCAGTTCGACGTAATGCTGTGTTCAAACATCTTCGGCGACATCATTTCTGATGAATGTGCGATGATCACAGGCTCTATGGGTATGTTGCCATCAGCAAGTCTAAACGAAAGCAAATTCGGTCTGTACGAGCCAGCAGGTGGCAGTGCACCAGATATCGCAGGTAAGAACATCGCTAACCCTGTGGCACAAATCCTGTCTGCGGCACTGATGCTACGTTATAGCCTAGGTGAGGAAACGGCGGCACAAGACATCGAAACGGCAGTTTCAAAAGCGCTATCAGCGGGGGAACTAACGGGTGACCTTGCTGGTGACAACCCAGCACTTTCGACGTCTGAGATGGGCGATAAGATCGCTGAGTACGTCTTAAACTCTTAATACAAAACAGATTCATAATAAATACTAAATCCTCGGTCAACCAATGGCTTTCCTCTAAGTCATTGGTGCAATAGCAAGGCAGCAAGCCCATGTATATTAAGGCGTTTAGTTCGCTAAATAAGCTAAATAACTGGATAAACGGGTGTCGCTAACGCAGTTATTGCGGCAACGGCGATGAGGAAAGGAAGCAAACAATGGGCAAAACATTATACGAAAAAGTCTACGACGCACACGTTGCCGTCGCAGCAGAAGGGGAAAACCCAATCTTGTACATCGACCGTCACTTGGTACACGAAGTGACGTCTCCGCAAGCATTTGACGGCTTGCGTGAAAAAGGTCGTAAAGTGCGTCAGGTCAGCAAAACTTTTGCCACCATGGACCACAACGTTTCGACAACCACCAAAGACATCAACGCATCGGGTGAGATGGCTCGTATCCAGATGGAAACGCTATCGAAAAACTGTGAAGAGTTTGGCGTTACGCTTTACGACATCAACCATAAATACCAAGGTATTGTGCATGTTATGGGCCCAGAGCTTGGTATTACCCTACCGGGCATGACCATTGTTTGTGGTGACTCGCACACGGCTACACACGGTGCATTCGGCTCTCTCGCTTTTGGTATTGGTACATCAGAAGTTGAGCACGTATTAGCAACTCAAACGCTAAAACAAGCGCGCGCCAAAACGATGAAGATCGAAGTAAAAGGCAAAGTGGCTCCGGGTATTACGGCGAAAGATATCGTGCTAGCAATCATCGGTGAAACTACAGCAGCTGGCGGTACAGGCTACGTGGTTGAATTCTGTGGTGAAGCGATCACTGACCTTTCAATGGAAGGCCGCATGACCGTATGTAACATGGCGATAGAGCTAGGTGCGAAAGCCGGTTTGATTGCGCCAGATGAAACCACGTTCGAATACATCAAAGGCCGTAAATTCTCACCTCAAGGTGCCGACTTTGATGCAGCAGTAGAATACTGGAAGACATTAAAAACTGACGATGATGCTCAGTTTGATGCAGTCGTGACGCTAAACGCAGCAGACATTAAACCACAAGTCACTTGGGGTACTAACCCAGGCCAAGTGATCGCGGTAGATCAACCTATCCCAGCACCAGAAAGCTTTGCCGACCCAGTAGAAAAGGCATCGGCAGAAAAAGCATTGGCTTACATGGGCCTAGAGGCAGGCAAGTCATTGTCTGATTACAACGTCGATAAAGTCTTCGTTGGTTCTTGTACTAACTCACGTATCGAAGACATGCGCGCAGCCGCTGAAGTAGCGAAAGGTCGCAAAGTCGCGCCTCACGTTCAAGCGCTGATCGTTCCTGGCTCTGAGCAAGTAAAAGCGCAAGCAGAAGCGGAAGGCTTGGACGTTATCTTTAAAGAAGCGGGCTTTGAGTGGCGCCTACCAGGTTGCTCGATGTGTCTAGCAATGAACAATGACCGTTTGGGCCCACATGAACGTTGTGCGTCTACTTCAAACCGTAACTTTGAAGGCCGCCAAGGTCGTGATGGCCGTACCCACCTAGTGAGCCCTGCGATGGCAGCGGCAGCAGCAATTGCTGGTCACTTTGTAGACATTCGTGAACTAGACTAAGGAGCAAACCAATGTCAGGCTTTAAACAACACACAGGCTTAGTTGTTCCTCTAGATGCAGCGAACGTTGATACTGATGCCATCATTCCAAAGCAGTTCCTACAAAAGGTCTCCCGCCTAGGGTTTGGTAAGCACCTATTCCATGACTGGCGCTTCCTAGACGATGCTGGCGAACAGCCAAATCCAGAGTTCGTGATGAACGCACCTCGCTACCAAGGCGCGTCTATCTTGCTGGCTCGTGAAAACTTCGGCTGTGGCTCATCTCGTGAGCACGCACCGTGGGCACTAGCGGATTACGGCATCAAAGCGATGATCGCACCAAGCTTTGCCGATATTTTTTACGGCAACTCGATCAACAACCAAATGGTGCCAGTTCGTTTGACTGAACAAGAAGTGGATGAAATCTTCCAGTTTGTTGAGGCAAATGAAGGTGCAGAAGTCGAGGTCGACCTAGAAGCGAATGTCGTTCGTGCCAACGGCAAAGAATATGGTTTTGAAATCGATTCGTTCCGTCGTCATTGCTTGCTAAACGGTTTGGACAACATTGGCCTAACCCTTCAACACGAAGATAAGATTGCTAAGTACGAAGCGAATATTCCAAGCTTCTTGCGTTAAGACGCGTTAGTAAATACACAAATCAAGGGCTGGCAATTGTCGGCCCTTGATTTGTTTTGGGTGACTGATCTCATATCGCTTTGCTTACAGAATACCGAACGCCTCTGTTGAAATTCGTCATCCTGAACAGCGACGAAGGAGCGTGATTCAGGATCGACTACCAGAGCGCACTGTACAGATTCATACTGTCTTTACTCAAGAGTTTGTGGGTATTAGATTCCTGATATCGCTTATGCTCCTCGGAATGACAGCGAATAAAGGCCACTGATTACTGAAAGAAAACAAGCACTAAACTGGTCTACACTATCAACAATATCTCATTCAAAGGTATCTCTATGAAGCGTCTGTTATTGCTGTTGTGTGCTCTGGTTTCTTTCTCGACATTGTCCGCGCCTAAATCCGACTTATGGCCATATTGGAAACAATCGAATCAAGCCAACCAAACCCAAATTTCTCATCAAGAATGGCAACAACTGCTCGATACTTATTTAGTTGAACAAGGCGAGAATACCTTGTTTCGTTATAGCCAAGTCTCCTCTGTCGATAAAACTAAGCTGAAACAATACATCCAGCGTTTGGCAAAACTAGACCCTCTACAATACAACCAAGCAGAGCAATATGCCTATTGGGTAAACCTTTACAACGCCATCACGGTAGATCTTATTTTGGATAACTATCCAGTCGAATCAATCACCAAGCTAGGTGGTTTATTTAGCTTTGGTCCTTGGGGAGACGATGTGGTCGTGGTCAATGGGAAGGATCTAACTTTAAACGATATTGAACATCGAATTTTGCGTCCAATTTGGAATGACCCAAGAACGCATTACGCGGTTAACTGTGCCAGCCTAGGATGCCCTAATCTGCAATCTCAAGCATTCACTGCTGACAACACGCAAGCTCTACTGGATAGTGCCGCCAAAACATTTATCAACAGCAGCAAAGGCGTATCTATCCAAGGTAACACGGCACAGCTGTCTTCTATTTATGATTGGTTTGCAACGGACTTTGGTGGAGAAAAACAAATCTTCAAACACATCGCAAAGTACGCACCGCAATACAAAAACTTCTCTGGCAAAGTGAAATACGAATACGATTGGGACTTGAATCAAGCCAACTAAACTGGGGGATGTGAGGTCAATTAGCATTAGGGACATAATAGGCCAAAAGCTAAAGACACCGGCAACTCAAAGACTAAGACATGAAAAAAAAGGGCACTGAGTGCCCTTTTTTACATCCAAATGTTTGATAGAAAACGTCCGACTACTTAAAGCCTTTAACCTTCTTAATAAGATCGTAAGCGTTTTGAATCTCTTGAGATTTCTCTTTCGCGACGTTCATCATCTCTGGTGGTAAGCCTTTAGCCATCAATTTGTCCGGGTGATGCTCGTTCATCAGTTTACGATAAGCACGCTTAACGGTTTTACTGTCTGCATCTGAAGACACATCCAGAATTTTGTACGCGTCGGCCAACTGATCCGCTTGTGAAGCTTGTTGCCAGCTACCACCTGAAGATTGGCCTTGATGCTGACCATGAAAACCGCCCTGGCTTTGGAAACGAAATGCGGCTTCTTGCATTTGCAAACGACGCTCTAATTGCTCAGAAGAGAAACCCAAACCACGTGCAATCTTGTGTAGTACATTTCGTTCACTCGGGTGGATCGAGCCATCTGCAAAGGCCGCCGAGATTTGCAGCTCTAAGAAAAATTGCAACAAGTCAAAGCGACCAGCTGTCGAAATTTTCACACGAACAAGAACATCTTCTAACGGAAAGTCGCTGTCTTTACCTTCACGAAACGCGTCTTGCGCTGCGCGACGCTGTTCGCCATGCAAATTCATGCGGTCCATCATGGCTGAAGCCAGTTGGATTTCCTCTTTGGTGACTTGGCCTTTCGCTTTTGCCACATGTCCCATTACCGCAAACGCCGCTTTAAAAAACTCTTCTTGGCGCTGAGCTTGACTTGGCCCTTTTCCAAAGCCGCCAGTAGAGAACCCGGCTTGACTCAAGCGACGTGCTTTATCGAATTGATGGCCAATAAATAAGCCAAAGAGTAAACCTAGCGGCCCGCCAAGTAACAAGCCAAAAAAGGCACCCAGAATTTTGCCAAAAATATGCATTATGTGTTCTCTATCAATGAATTTTTATCGACGACGGCGGTCTTATAGTGCCGGATGCAACGATTTCCTTTATGATAATGGAATTAGTTTTATTTCGGCTAGGCCATTTCGCCTGCTTATCTTTGCAGCTATTTTGTCGTCATTATGCCACAGTGAATCAATACGCTGGGATAAATGCGACTATAGTTGATTCATTTGGCTATTACGCTAGGGTACAACAAGCCCTATAGCCATCGAGTAGTAGTGACACAGGAAAGTTCAATTCAATGCAACATTTCTCCCGCACATTTTTAGCGGCCTCTATCAGCACCGCCTTGTTTGTACCCACCACTCAAGCTGAAGCGAATATCCATGATAGTGTGCAGGAAATGCCCGCCACAGATCAATGTTTGGTCGATACAAGTGGCGAGGAGGACGCTCTTAATACCCCAGTAGTGGTAGAAGCTGACACCCTGCAAGCCATCAATGGTGACAAAGCTCAGTACTCAGGTAATGTACAAGTCACCCAAGGCCAGAAGAAAATTACCGCAGATAGCGTAACGCTGCACCAACAAGACAACGTCGTGGTTGCCGAAGGCAACGTGACTTTCAATGACGGCCAAGTCAAAGCTCGATCTGATCGTGTTACTAACGACATTAATCAAGATACGTTTTCGCTTGAGAACACCGATTATCAGTTCCTTTGCCAACAAGGCCGAGGCACTGCAGCCTATATCGCTCGCACAGGTCAGTCGGTTTATGAACTCGAAGACGGCTCTATCACATCGTGCCCTCAAGGCGATAATTCATGGCGATTGGTTGCGTCAGGCATCGATGTTGACCAAGATGAAGAGACAGCGACGCTGCATCATCCTCGATTTGAAGTGTTAGATGTGCCTGTTTTCTATGTGCCGTATCTAACCATGCCAATTGGAGATACGCGCAAAACGGGTTTCCTCTTCCCTTCTTTATCGTACGGTTCTAGTGATGGTATGGAAGTCGAGGTGCCATTCTATTGGAACATCGCGCCTCAATATGACATGACACTCACCACGCTCTATATGCAGCAACGTGGTACAAAACTCGATACTGATTTCCGCTATCTAACAGATGGTTGGGGAAATGGGGAAATCAAAGGCGAATACCTCAATAGTGATCGCAAATATCAGGACGAGTCTCGTTGGGGCTACCAAGTTAAACACGACGGTATCATCAATAAACAGTGGATAGTCAAAGTCGATTACTCAAAAGTGAGTGATATTGATTACTTCCTCGATCTCGACTCCGACATTGGTAACCGTGAAGATGGTCAACTGGTTCAAGAAGGACAAGTACAATATCGTTCTGACTTCTGGGATGCCTCGTTAACCGTTCGTGACTTCCAAATCTTATTGAAAGAAGAGAACCGCCCTTATCGCCTGCTTCCTCAGTTAGACTTGAACTACTACACGCCGTTGTGGGGAGATTACCTTAACTTTGACGTGAAGAGCCAAGTCAGCCGCTTCGATACGAGCGATGCTGCGCGACCAAATGCGACCCGTGTTCACATTGAACCAGGGCTTACATTACCACTCTCAAACTCATGGGCAACGTGGACAACAGAAGCGCGTGTGCTCTCTACGTATTACTCTCAAGACTTAACGGGTTTGACAGATGTAAACTTGCAAAACCAGTTGGATGATGAAGTTTCTCGTGTTATTCCTGAGTTCCGTACGCATGCGCAACTTTACTTAGAGCGAGATACAAGCTGGATCAAGGGCTACACCCAAACACTGGAGCCTCAGCTGCAGTACTTGTACGTACCTGAAGAAGATCAAACCAACATCTACAACTACGATACCACCTTGCTACAAACCGACTACTACGGGCTATTCCGCAGTCGTAAGTACAGTGGCATTGATAAAATCGCCTCGGCGAACCAGTTAAGCTACGGTGCGAGTACTCGCTTCTTTGATGATGACTATAAAGAGCGTCTTAACGTTTCATTTGGTCAGATTTACTACTTCGATAAAAAGACCAAACTGAGCAACAGCCCAAATCTTCCGGATGAGACAACCAATTACTCATCATGGGCGATTGAAGCTGATTTCAACTACAACGATTACCTGTTCTATCACGGTGGAATTCAATACGATATTGATTTGAGCTCCATGCAGTTGGCAAACAGTACCTTGGAATACCAATTCAACGGCGGCTTTATTCAGGGTAACTATCGCTACGTTACGCGTGAATACATCGAAGATACGATCATTCTCGAAAACCTAGACACAATTACTCGTAAAGGTATTTCTCAAGCAGGTATTGTAGCGGCCTACGAGTTCAACCCGAACTGGTCTGCGAGTGGTCAATACTACTACGACCTCAATGAAAATGCGGACCTAGAATGGTTAGCGAGCCTACGTTACCAATCTGACTGTTGGTACATTGGCGTCACTTACTCAAACCAATTGCTTGGTTGGGAAGACCAAGCTATCGGCAGCACCGGGGCATCACCTGAATACGAAAATAACTTCAGCGTTAACTTCGGTATTCAAGGCTTTGCGACCAACCAGCGTGAAGACACTGCTGTCAAAGAGCTGGATGGTTCTGACAACGCGATTAAGTACGGCCGCCCATTCTATCTGAACAATTAATCAAAATAGGCGTCTTAAATGAATAAGACGCCTATTCAAAAATACTGACGGAATTTTAAATGAAAATTTGGAAATCAATCTTATTCACGACCCTACTCTCTTGCGGAGCGGTTGCAGCACCAGTAGAGATCGATAAGGTTGCGGTCATCGTGAACGACGGTGTAGTTCTACAAAGCGACATCGAAACAGCGATGAAAACGCTGCAAGCCAACGCTCGTCAAAGTGGAAAGAGCTTACCTTCTACCAGCGTATTAAAAGAACAAGTTGTTGAAAAACTTATCATTGACACGTTGCAAGGCCAAGAAGCTGACCGTATTGGTGTACGTATTGACGACAACCGTTTAAACCAAGCGATTGCAGAGATCGCACGTAATAATGAGCAATCGGTAGAACAACTCGCTGCTTCTGTAGAAAGTGAAGGTTTAAGTTACCCAGAATTCCGCGAACAAATTCGTAAGGAAATCGCCGCATCAGAAGCTCGCAATGCACTGGTTCGTCGCCGTATTAATATCCTTCCAGCAGAGGTCGATAGCCTTGCTGAGCAACTATCACAAGAAACCAATGCGACTGTTCAATACAAAATTGGACACATTCAACTGCGCTTCTCTGACGATAAAGAAAAATCTGCTGTAGAAGCAGAAGCTAAAGCGCTCGCGAAAAAGCTAAACGAAGGTGCAGACTTTACGGAGATGGCCTACACCTACTCTAAAGGTCCTAAAGCTTTACAAGGTGGTGACTGGGGCTGGATGCGTAAAGAAGAGATGCCAACCATCTTTGCTGATCAGATCAAGATGCAAAACAAAGGCAGCATTATTGGTCCATTCCGTAGTGGCGTTGGTTTCCACATCCTAAAAATAGAGGATGTAAAAGGCCTAGAAACGGTTGCGGTAACGGAAGTAAATGCGCGTCATATTTTGATTAAACCAACAGTGATTCTGAGCGACGAAGGGGCGAAGAAGCAACTGAATGAATTTGTACGCCGCATCAAAGCCGGTGAAGCAACGTTCGCTCAATTGGCAACACAATACAGTCAAGATCCTGGCTCGGCAGCACAAGACGGTGAACTAGGTTATCAAACACCAGATCTTTACGTGCCAGAATTCAAGCACCAAGTAGAAACTCTGCCAGTTGGCTCAATCAGCGAACCGTTCAAAACCGTTCACGGCTGGCATATCGTTGAAGTGTTGGATCGTCGCCAAGTTGACCGTACTGACTCAGCGATGAAGAACAAAGCTTACCGTATTCTATTTAACCGTAAATTTAATGAAGAAGCGGGCGCATGGATGCAAGAGCTACGCGCAAGTGCGTTTGTTGAAATCGTGGATGACAACAATGACAACTAATACAATTCGTAGAATTGTCGTAACCGCAGGGGAACCTGCGGGTATCGGCCCAGACTTAGTGCTTGCCCTATCGAAAGAAGATTGGGCGCACCAAATTGTCGTCTGTGCCGATAAGAATATGCTGACGGAGCGAGCCAAGCAGCTTGGCATCGAAGTCCAACTGTCTGATTACAATCCAGAAGAAGCACCTAAAGCACAAAAAGCGGGCACGCTTATCGTTGACCATATCCAAATATCGGAACCTGCGGTCGCAGGCGAGCTCAATGAAGCGAATGGCCACTATGTACTAAAAACGCTAGAAAGAGCGGCTTTAGGCTGTATGAATGATGAATTTGATGCTATTGTCACCGGCCCTGTTCATAAGGGGGTGATTAATCGCGCAGGTGTTGCATTCAGTGGTCATACTGAATTTTTCGCCGAGAAGTCACAAACGCCGCTAGTCGTAATGATGCTAGCAACGGAAGGACTACGCGTGGCGCTGGTTACAACACATATTCCTTTAGCTTATGTGTCCAAAGCTGTCACCGAAGAGCGATTAGAAAAAATCATCGATATTCTTCATAAAGACCTTGTAGAAAAGTTTGCTATCGCACAACCAAACATCTACGTTTGCGGGCTTAACCCTCATGCTGGCGAAGATGGCTGCTTAGGTCGTGAAGAGATCGAGACCATCACTCCGACACTGGAAAAAATTCGACAAGAAAAAGGTATCAACCTGATCGGCCCTCTTCCGGCTGATACCATTTTCAATGAAAAATATTTAAATGATGCTGATGCTGTTTTAGGCATGTACCATGATCAAGTATTGCCAGTATTAAAATACAAAGGCTTTGGTCGTTCAGTAAATATTACTCTTGGTCTACCTTTTATTAGAACATCGGTGGACCACGGTACTGCATTAGATCTGGCAGGGACAGGTCAAGCGGATACAGGGAGTTTCCGAACAGCGCTCACGCATGCGATAGATTTGGTAGAGAAGAAACAATGAGAAATGATGTCCATTTAGGACACAAAGCGCGTAAACGTTTTGGTCAAAACTTCCTGAACGATCCATACATTATTGATGGAATCGTATCAGCGATTAACCCAAAACCAGGTCAAAACCTGGTTGAAATCGGTCCTGGTCTTGGTGCAATCACTGAGCCAGTAGGTCGTGAAGTGGATAAGTTCACAGTTATCGAATTAGACCGCGATCTGGCGGAACGCCTACGTACTCACCCTGAACTGGCAGATAAGTTGACCATCCATGAGGGTGACGCTATGCGTTTTGACTTCACTCAACTAGTGAAGCCAAACAACAAGCTGCGCATTTTTGGTAACTTGCCATACAACATCTCTACACCATTGATGTTCCACCTTTTTGAGTTCCATAAAGACATTCAAGACATGCACTTTATGCTGCAAAAAGAAGTGGTAAACCGCTTAGCCGCCGGCCCTGGCAGCAAAGCTTACGGCCGTTTAACGGTAATGGCTCAGTACTACTGTAAAGTGGTACCGGTACTGGAAGTACCGCCAACGGCATTCGTTCCACCACCGAAAGTGGATTCTGCCGTTGTTCGTTTAGTACCTTACGAAGAGCTGCCATGCCCGGCGAAAGATCTGCGTTTGCTCGATCGCGTTTGTCGTGAAGGCTTTAACCAACGTCGTAAAACAGTTCGTAACTGCTACAAATCGTTGTTAAGCACAGAAGTACTAGAAGAACTAGGTGTTAATCCAAGCATGCGTCCAGAGAACCTGACGCTAGAACAATTCGTCGCAATGGCGAACTGGCTTGCGGATAACCCGCAGCACTAAGAACTCAAACAATGAGCCAAACCCTTGTAGGTTTGGCTTATTATTATTGGGATATTACGTTTCTGAGGAGTGCACATGGACGTCATTCAACCTTGCATCAAAATTCAAGTTCACACCAAATACATCGAAGAACAGTCCAACCCAGAGCTACAACGCTACGTTTTCGCTTATATCATCACCATCAAAAACCTTAGCCAGCAAACCGTACAGTTAGTGAGCCGCCGCTGGCTAATCACAGACTCGAATGGCAAGCAAATGACGGTTGAAGGTGACGGAGTGGTAGGCCAGCAGCCCTTTATTCCAAGCAATGATGAATACACGTACAGTAGCGGAACCGCGTTAGAAACCCCTGTCGGCGTTATGCAAGGACACTACAAAATGCTGGATGAGAAAGGGCAAGAGTTCATCACCGAAATCGAACCATTTCGCTTGGCTGTTCCAAATGTTTTAAATTAGTAAATTGGAGATTCAGTGGCTACCTATATTGTTGGTGACATCCAAGGCTGTTTTGATGAATTGCAGCGACTACTAGAAAAAGTATCTTTCTCTGCGAAAAAAGACCAACTTTGGCTTGCTGGTGATTTGGTCGCCAGAGGGCCTAAATCACTAGAAACGTTACGCTTTGTGAAGTCACTTGGCGCAAGCGCAATCGTGGTGCTTGGTAATCACGACCTTCACCTTCTCGCAGTGGCTCACGGGATAAAAAAGGTCAAAGACAAAGATAGAACCGCACCTATTTTCACGGCCCCTGACAAAGAGGAATTACTGACATGGCTAGCTCAGCAACCTCTATTGGCCGAGCATGACGAGTTCGTGATGTGTCACGCTGGCATATCACCGCAGTGGAATCTAAAAACAGCGAGAAAGTGTGCCCGTGAAGTTGAGCGCATCATCCAAAGTGAAGAGCTGCCTTGGCTATTAAAAAACATGTACAGCAATCAACCGGATTCCTGGGATGACTCTCTACAGGGTTTGGACCGATACCGCTATATTATCAATGCTTTTACGCGGATGCGCTTTTGTTTCCCTGATGGTCGTTTGGATATGGATTGTAAATTGCCACCGCAACAAGTTTCCGGTAACGAACTTATTCCATGGTTTGATGTGCCTAAACGTATTCACTTAAATAAAGCGGTGCTCTTTGGGCACTGGGCTGCACTACAAGGCTATATGAACAACGAAGTCATCGGGCTAGATACTGGCTGCGTTTGGGGCGGAAGCCTGACCATGATCCGTTGGGAAGATAAGAAAATTTTTACTCAGGATGCACTCAGTTAACGGCTCTGATTGCCGGACTAGAAAACAAAAAGCACCGCATTTGCGGTGCTTTTCTTATTCGGCTCAATTTGATTATTTTTCTAAAATCGTAAAACGCATGTTATAAGCGTTTTTCTCATCAGCTTGATATTCTCTAGTGTACGTTTCTTGGAATTCATCATCCCATTGAGGAAATTGAGTATCTCCCTCAACATCAGCATCAATAAAAGTTAGATACAACTTATCAGCTTTATCAAGAAATGCTTCATAGATACTACCACCGCCGATAATCATAACCTCATTATGACCTTTGGCAGCTTCTAGCGCCTCTAAAGTAGAGCTCACTACTATTACGTCTTCTGCTGCATAAGATCGGTCTCTGGTAATGACTATATTGAGTCTATTTGGTAGAGCTTTACCAATTGACTCAAAAGTCTTACGCCCCATGACCACAGGCTTACCTAGTGTATGTTCTTTGAACCAAGCAAAGTCTGCAGGAAGGTGCCAAGGCATTGAGTTATTGTTACCGATGATCATTGGCTTTTCTTTATCAATAGCACCGTTATGTGCCATTGCCGCAATCATGCTAATCATAGAAATACTTTACCTTGAAGAAATTTGAGCGCAAATTATACCTAAATAACACTTTAGAACAAACGATCGCCTAAACAATTGGTCTTCTTCGATAAAAAAGTAACCCTGGAACCGCAAGACCAACAGCTAAACCTGCAATAATAAACATGGCCTTAAGAAAGTTTTCCATACAGGTTGCGACAAGCTCGGGTGAGTAGCCAACATGATTGATCTCTACCATAGCGATCATTGCTTTGTACGCAAACACACCCGGCACCATCGGGATCAAAGCAGCCACAGTAAACACTTTTGGATGCGCGAGAAAACGGTGAGACCAGTACACACCAATCATCCCAACTAACGTCGCGGCAAAAAAGGTTGCCCACTCAATAGGAATGCCAAACTGCATCATCAAGTAGCGGCTACCATGACCAATCGCACCACCAACAGCGCAATACACTAAAGCTCTTTGTGGCACGTTAAAAACCAATGCAAATCCTACGGCGGGAATCGCCGCAAAAAACATGTCATTCAACAGGCCAAACATCAAATCAAATAAACTCATTAGATAGCCCACCCCCAAATTCCAGTTACACTCATCGCAGCAACGATCCCCAAACATGTCGCCAACGTTAGTAAACTAGCCATCACAAATCGAGCAATCCCCATATTAATGTGGCCTTTCAACATATCTGCGACAGAGTTAATGAGTGGGAAACCAGGTACAAGCATTAATACTGACGATGCCATTGCTACGGTAGGTAGATTACCGATTTGGTAAATTTCCGCCTGTGCTGAAATTAAGGTAGTCACAAAAGCGGTCGCAGCAAAGTTCAATAGAGGGTTGAAATGACGATGACCAATTTCTTGGCGAACGATCATGCCACCAGCTGAAGCTAAAAAGGTCATGATGAAGACTCCCCAATCACCACCAGCTAGATGACTGAATGCCGCACAAGACAAGCCAATCATAAACACCACCAACCAGCGGTTATAACGCTCTGGACTGATAGCGTTCAGCTTTTTCTGCGCCATGGTTGCATCGAGCAAACCACGTTCCATCATGATACAGATTCGTTGAATTTGCGTAATAACGCGCATATTGATGCCACGATCAGCGCAGCTTCGGGTGGTGGTGATGCAATGCCCATCCATTACCGTCGTCACAACCAATGCATTAGCTGATAGTGCTACCGCAACTTCATTCACCCCACAAGCAAGGCCAATACGACGCATAATATCGCTCACAAGAGTACTTTCAGCACCATGAGCAAGTAGCATTTGTCCGGCTTGGGCGACAAGACGAGAAATCGATCGTTGAGTAGATACCGCCAACTCTCTAGGCGGTATGGTTTCTAGAGTCATAAATAAGTCTAATTCCTTTTAGGGTGTTACTCATTCATACGCGCGAGGGCCAAACTAACCCTCAAAAAACACGACGTATCGGTTATTGTGCCGTAAATCACATCACCTAAATATGATTTAGATACAAAAAAAGCCGCAATAAATAATTGCGGCTTAATGAATTATAGGCAAACAGGCATTGTTTGACCGTTCTGATTAGTCACGAACGTAGACAACGTGACCGTCATCTTCTTCATCGTCCCAGTCATCCCAATCGTCGTCGTCATCTTCAGTGATAACGTCTTTACCCGCCATCGCATCTTTATGGTAATCATCCCACATGAAGTTAACTTTATCTTCTTCAGCCACTTCTTCCTCTTCGCGAGGTAGGTTATCCATAAAGTCAGCCAGTTTGTAACAAAGCTCTTTAGTACCGTTACGATTGATCGCCGAGATCTTAAAGTACTCGTCTTCCCAACCTAGTGCGTCTAAGATTTCTTGGATCTTCTCATTCGCTTCTTCTTCAGGCATTAGATCAACTTTGTTGAACACTAACCAGCGCGGCTTACTTGCCAGTTTCTCGCTGTATTGTTCTAGTTCATCAATGATCGTCAATGCATTTTGCACCGGATCGGACTGATCAATTGGCATAATATCGATCATGTGCAGCAACACTCGACAACGCTCTAAGTGCTTCAAGAATCGAATACCAAGGCCAGCGCCATCTGCTGCACCCTCGATCAAACCAGGGATGTCTGCAACAACAAAACTTTTCTCTGGTACGACACTTACGACACCCAAGCTTGGGATCAAAGTCGTGAATGGGTAATCAGCGACTTTCGGTTTTGCTGCTGATACTGCGCGGATAAAGGTTGATTTACCGGCATTAGGTAGACCAAGCATACCCACATCAGCAAGAAGCAATAGCTCAAGGCGAATTTCGCGTACTTCACCTTTTGTACCCAATGTTCTCTGACGAGGCGCGCGGTTTACTGAAGATTTGAAACGCGTGTTACCTAGACCGTGCCAACCGCCTTTTGCGATCATCACTTTCTTACCGTGTTCAGCAACTTCCGCCACGATTTCATTTGTGTGGATATCCACAGCGCGCGTACCCACAGGTACACGAAGAACGATGTCTTTACCACGCTTACCTGTACAGTTACCACCGCGACCGTTTTCACCACGCTCAGCTTCGTAGAAGCGCTGGAAACGGTAATCAATCAGGGTATTTAGGTTTTCATCGGCTTGGATATAAACATCACCACCGTCACCGCCATCACCGCCATCAGGGCCACCTTTAGTGATGAATTTTTCACGCCAGAAACTGACAACGCCACTACCGCCATCACCAGCCTGAACTTTTACTACCGCTTCATCTACGAACTTCATCTTTTACTCCGACTACTTCGTGCGTGGATTAAATCTTACTATGTCATCCGACAATTTTAGCAGATGACAGATCTAAGCTCCCAGATTCAAATCGCTTAGGATCTTAGCGAGAAACTTCGATATGTCGACTGCCACAAATAAAAAACCCCGCCGATTCGGCAGGGCTTTTGAATTCAGCTTAAAGCTATTAAGTAATTTGGTTAAAAACCTAATTACTCAGCTTCGATGCTTACAAACTTACGGTTCTTAGGACCTTTCACTTCGAACTTCACTTTACCTTCAGTAAGAGCGAATAGAGTGTGGTCTTTACCGATACCTACGTTGTTACCAGCGTGGAACTTAGTACCACGTTGACGAACGATGATGTTACCTGCAAGTACAGATTCACCACCGAAACGCTTAACACCTAGACGTTTGCTTTCTGAATCGCGGCCGTTACGAGTAGAACCACCAGCTTTTTTGTGTGCCATTGTTAAACTCTCCTAATAGATTAAGCGTTGATACCAGTGATCTTCACTTCAGTGAACCACTGACGGTGACCCTGTTGCTTACGAGAGTGCTTACGACGACGGAACTTAACGATTTTAACTTTATCGCCACGACCGTGTTGTACAACTTCAGCAACAATTTTGCCGCCCTCTACAAGAGGAGCACCAACTTTGATGTCTTCGCCGTTAGCAACAAGAAGAACTTTATCAAATTCTACAGTTGCACCAGTTTCAACGTCTAATTTCTCTAAACGAAGAGTTTGACCTTCGCTTACACGGTGTTGTTTACCACCAGATTGGAAAACAGCGTACATATTTTACTCCGCTTTTTCCGCACAGCCTTTCTTGAGGGTGTGCGCTAAACTAATCATCAATAGGGCGCAGATTCTACAGAATAGATGCTCCTATGACAAGCCATATTTTGAAAAAATTGGCGAAAAGCTAATCGCCAAAGAAAAGTGCGGCAATCATGCCCTTTAGTAATGTATTAATCAACGTTTTTTAGTGTATTATTCGACAATTATATAAATCGAATAAGCCTTGCAGGGTCTAACTTCAGCCGGATATACGATGGATTTTAAAACTATCCAAGCGCTTACTGCCGATGACATGGCAAAAGTGAATGAAACAATTCAAGCCCAACTTAATTCTGATGTCTCTTTAATCAACCAGCTCGGTTTTTATATCGTGAGTGGTGGAGGCAAACGTCTAAGACCGCTTTTAGCGATACTGTCAGCCCGTGCACTTGGTTACCAAGGCAATGGTCATACAATGGCAGCTGCGTTTATTGAGTTCATCCATACAGCGACTTTGCTGCATGATGACGTGGTAGATGAATCAGACATGCGCCGTGGTAAAGCCACTGCGAATGCAGCATTTGGCAATGCGGCTAGCGTATTAGTTGGGGACTTTATCTATACACGCTCATTTCAGATGATGACAGAACTAGGATCCATGAAGATCCTTAAACTAATGAGCAATGCCGTAAACGTGATCGCCGAAGGTGAAGTACAGCAGTTGATGAACTGTAACGACCCTGACACGACAGAAGAAAGCTACATGCAAGTCATCTACTCTAAGACTGCGCGCTTATTTGAATCCGCAACTCAAATCGGTGCAATCTTAAATGATGCTCCTGAGCATGTTGAAATCGCAATGCAAAATTACGGTAAGTATCTAGGCACTGCGTTTCAGCTCATTGATGACGTCATGGATTACACTTCTGATGGCGAAGACATGGGTAAAAATGTGGGTGATGACTTGGCCGAAGGCAAGCCAACTTTACCTCTACTCCATGCTATGCGTAATACCACACCAGAAAACGCCATCATGATTCGTGAAGCGATTGAGAAAGCGAATGGCATGGATCGCTTAGAAGAAATTCTTGCGGTCATGAAAGAAGCAGGCTCTCTGGAATACACAACGCAAAAAGCTCTAGAAGAAGCAGACAAAGCAATCGCAGAACTATCAGTGTTGCCAGAGTCTGAATACAAACAAGCGCTTGTTACTCTGGCTCATGTCGCAGTACAACGCACGAAGTAATCAATAGCTACCCATAACGCAAGACTTATAGCAAAAAGGAAGAGCATGCTCTTCCTTTTTTACGTTTGATACCTAATGACGACGCCGGAGGCGCTAGTAATATCTGTCACTACCGCCATGCAGTTGTGGATCATCTTCTATTTCATCAAAGCTAACGGCGAGCTGCTGTTCAGTCCCTTGTTTGGACAACAATACCGTCTCTGCTTCATGGTCGACCACTAATATCGTACCGACGCCTTGTTGGCACTCAACAACCATGCCTTTACGGATTCGACTCGCTTCCATCATCTTCTCCTTCACTACGTGGTTTTATTCGACCATTTTTACGAAGTTGAGAAATCAAGGATCAAAAAAGCCGATCAAAATGATCGGCTTTCTTCTTATATAGGCTTTCTAGATTACTTTGCGAATTCAACACCAATGTTGATGTCGCCATTTAGTGTTTCTAGCATACCGTCTAATGCAGACTTTTCGTAATCGCTGAGTTTGCCGTAGTTTAGTACTTCTTCAACGCCTTCTTTACCCAGTTTCACAGGTTGCGCGAAGTAAGTCGCGTGTTCGCCGTCGCCTTCAACGTAAGCGCACTCAACTACGCCTTCTTCACCTTGAAGAGCACGAACCAGAGACAGACCAAAGCGACATGCAGCTTGGCCCATTGATAGTGTTGCACTACCACCACCCGCTTTCGCTTCTACAACTTCAGTACCTGCATTTTGAATACGTTTCGTTAATGCTTCTACTTCTTCAGCTGTAAACTCAACACCTTCTACTTGAGACAGTAGAGGTAAGATCGTTACGCCAGAGTGACCACCAATAACTGGCACGCGAACGTCACCTGGATCTTTGTCTTTTAGCTCAGCAACAAACGTTTCTGAACGGATAACATCCAACGTTGTTACACCAAATAGACGACGCTTATCATAAACACCCGCTTTTTTAAGAACTTCAGCAGCAATTGGCACTGTTGTATTTACAGGGTTTGTGATGATACCAACACAAGCTTTCGGACAAACAACCGCAATCTTCTCCGCTAGCGATTTAACGATACCAGCGTTTACATTAAATAGATCCGCACGATCCATACCTGGCTTACGCGCAACACCAGCAGAAATTAGCACAACATCCGCGCCTTCTAGTGCTGGAGTAGGATCTTCACCAGCGTAACCTTTGATAGAAACTGGCGTAGGGATGTGGCTAAGATCAGCGGCCACACCAGGAGTTACTGGAGCAATATCATATAGGGCTAGATCAGAACCAGCAGGAAGACGGTTCTTAAGTAGAAGGGCCAGGGCTTGACCGATGCCACCTGCGGCACCAATAACGGCTACTTTCATGTAGTTCTCCTTGAGAGTATTTCTCTTATAAACGTATTCGTAGGGTAGTTTGTAACCAACTTAAATAAAGCTATCGGAATCACAACTTGATTACAATCAATTAACGCTAGCTTTGCGACCTCGCGCAACTCGCTGTTACCGTGCTACAAATGGGGCTTGGATTATTCTTTTATTCTGTTGAAATGACAAGGAATTCAAGAAAACAGATACAGCCCTACTTCAGCGCGCTAAAGAATTCTATGTGGTATATAGTTTACAGTGACGTATCTAACATAATCCTGGGACTCTTTGGCACCGCCTGAATATATATGCGAGAATATGCAAAATTGCTGACCCGTAATAAGAGATTTGTAATGACTATGCGCAATTCAGAAAAACAAGACAACTTAGTTCGCGCCTTTAAAGCCCTGTTAAAAGAAGAAAGCTTTGGCTCACAGGGCGAGATTGTTGACGCACTCAAACAGCAAGGGTTTGAGAGTATCAACCAATCTAAAGTCTCACGTATGCTGACTAAATTTGGCGCCGTCCGTACGCGCAATGCAAAAATGGAAATGGTTTACTGTCTTCCTGCTGAGCTAGGTGTCCCAACAGTCAGCAGCTCTCTGCGTGAACTGGTACTAGACATCGATCGTAATGCAGCGTTAGTGGTAATTCACACCGGCCCAGGTGCAGCACAGTTGATTGCTCGCTTGCTTGATTCACTCGGTAAATCCGAAGGTATTCTTGGTGTTGTCGCAGGTGACGATACCATTTTCATTACGCCAACCATGGCAATTACGACTGAGCAACTCTTCAAATCAGTGTGCGAGCTGTTCGAATATACTGGTTAAGTTCTATAAAGCTTCAATCAGCTAACTCATTGTGGGTTATAAAAGAAGTCTCATTTTGTAGCCCATAATTTATGTAAATTTCTTGCTTACTCCGCTCATTCTTTAACCACCTATTTTGTGATTAACATCACGCAATTGATCTTTTTCATTTCAGTCACTAAACGTTAATTAAGTAATTGTTATAAAAAGAATTAAATCATAAATTGAATCCTATCCCCTGATACAAAATTCAGACTTATCAACTATAACATTTAACAATTGGATAATTTTCTGCCAATTTTTTGTTATGATTCGCTCGCTTTTTCAAACGATTGGATTGAAAAAGGTGCCGTTTCCAAATAGGAAACTCCAGAAGTGATTTATGGTTATTTCCGGGTAAATAATGAATATAAGGAAGGGAAATTCATGGCATTTAACAAACTTCTCAAAGTAGGCGCTATCGCTGCAGCCGTAATGGGCGCAGGCGCAGTTAACGCTCAAGAGTTTATTACCATCGGTACTGGCTCTGTGACAGGTGTTTACTACCCAACTGGTGGTGCTATCTGTAAGTTGGTAAATAAAGGTCGTAAAGACCACAACATCCGTTGTTCAGTAGAATCGACTGGTGGCTCAATTTACAACGTTAACACTATCCGTGCAGGCGAATTAGATTTTGGTATCGTGCAATCGGATTGGCAGTACCACGGCTACAACGGTACGAGCAAGTTTGAAGAACAAGGCCCGTACAAAAAGCTACGCGCAATGTTCTCTCTTCATACAGAACCTTTCAACATCATTGCGCGTGCAGATTCAGGTATTGAAAACGTTGAAGACCTGAAAGGTAAGCGCGTAAACATCGGTAACCCAGGCTCTGGTGACCGTGCAACGATGGGCGTTGTCATGGAAGCGATGGGTTGGACAAACGACAGCTTCAAACTGGCGTCTGAGCTAAAAGGCTCTGAACGCTCTCAGGCACTTTGCGATAACAAAATTGACGCCTTCATTTACATGGTCGGCCACCCGAACGGTTCAATCAAAGAAGCAACCACATCATGTGATGCGAAGCTAGTTTCAGCAACAGGCCCTAAAATCGATAAAATTGTTGCCGACAACCCATACTACGCCTTTAGCTCAGTACCGGCTGGTATGTACCGCGGTACAGACAAAGACGTAAACAGCTTTGGTGTTGCAGCAACAATGGTAACGACCTCTGATGTTTCAGACGATGTCGCTTACAACGTGGCAAAAGCTGTGTTTGAAAACTTTGATACCTTCAAACGTCTACACCCTGCATTCGCAAACTTGAAGAAAGAAGACATGGTGAAAGCTGGTCTTTCTATTCCTCTTCACCCAGGTGCAGAAAAATACTACAAAGAAATGGGTCTAATTAAGTAATTTCCTCAGACTCTACATACAGGCAGGAAAGAATATTTTCTGCCTGTTTGAGCATACAGGTTGTAGCACGTTCTAACTGTATGCTTCATTCGCCAGTTTTCTTCTGAAAACTGCGAGCTCATACCCAAGAAAACTTAAACGCCGCCTAACAGAGTATCCAACAATCAACACTTTGAGTTCAGGCAGCAAAATACTCGAAAGCAAACTTCGCTCCATTCACTACACTGATAGAGGCGAAGTGTGGTTCTCGATAAAAATCAGACAGGACCATCAATAATAAGGAAAAAGTACATGGCGACGAATCAAGCTCCGTCACAAGATGTGCAAGAAATGGTGGCTCAGGCAGACACAGGTGCACGTAGCCCTTCAGGAATGCAAGGACGAATCCTTTGGTTTGTTCCTCTGTGTTGGTCACTATTTCAATTATGGTACGCATCCCCGTTACCATTTATTTTCAATTTTGGCGTACTGAACGACACGGAAGCGCGATCTATCCACCTTACTTTCGCGATCTTTTTGGCTTTCACTGCTTATCCAGCGATGAAGAATTCTCCTCGCGATCATATCCCTCTTGTTGATTGGATACTCGCGTTGGCTGGCAGCTTTTCAGCAGCCTATATATACCTTTTTTATACCGAGCTAGCAGGACGCTCAGGCGCACCGACAACGGTTGATATCGTTGTTGCTGTTATCGGTATGATCCTCCTTTTAGAAGCAACACGCCGAGCTCTTGGTCCACCATTAATGGTCGTGGCTGCTGTTTTCCTTACTTACACCTTTGCAGGCCCTTACATGCCTGACGTTATCGCGCACAAAGGGGCAAGCTTGAACAAGGCCATGTCTCACTTGTGGCTAACAACAGAAGGCGTATTTGGGGTTGCGCTAGGTGTTTCTACCTCTTTTGTCTTCTTGTTTGTATTGTTTGGAGCAATGCTGGAACGCGCTGGTGCTGGTGCTTACTTCATTAAAGTTGCCTTCTCGTTACTTGGCCATATGAAAGGTGGTCCAGCTAAAGCGGCCGTTGTTGCATCAGGTTTATCTGGTCTGGTTTCTGGTTCTTCAATCGCAAACGTAGTAACAACTGGCACCTTTACGATTCCACTGATGAAGCGTGTTGGCTTTCCCGGCACAAAAGCGGGTGCGGTAGAGGTAGCGGCTTCAACCAATGGTCAGTTAACACCGCCAATCATGGGTGCAGCAGCATTTTTGATGGTGGAATACGTCGGTATCTCCTACGTTGAGGTGATTAAAGCCGCCCTACTTCCAGCGCTAATCTCTTATATTGCTTTAATTTACATTGTTCACCTTGAAGCGTGTAAAGCAGGCATGACAGGGCTTCCTCGTCGCCACAACCCAACACTCGTACAAAGTCTGCTGTCCTTTACTGGCACAATCTTAGGATTGTGTGTGATCAGCGCATTGGTTTACTACGGAGTGGGTTGGACAAAGGACGTCTTTGGTGATGCCGCGACACCAATTGTTACCGTCGCACTATTAATCGCGTACGTTGGGTTGGTGAAAGTCTCAGCAAATCACGTGCAAGATGGCGCAATTGAGATTGATGCAGAATTAACAGAAGTACCTGATCCTGGCCCAACCGTTAAGTCAGGCTTGCACTACCTACTCCCTATCGTCGTATTGGTTTGGTGTTTGACTGTCGAACGTTTCTCACCTGGCCTTTCGGCATTCTGGGCAACGGTGTTCATGATTTTCATTTTGCTGACTCAACGTCCGTTGATTGCACTGCTGTCAAAGCAAGGTGACATGCTTCAGCAAACCAAAGATGGCTTTGTCGATCTTGCCGAGAGCTTAGTTTCTGGTGCGCGCAATATGATTGGTATCGGCGTTGCAACCGCGGCAGCGGGCACCGTTGTTGGTGTTGTTACACTAACGGGTATCGGCCTAGTGATGACCGACTTCGTCGAGTTTATCTCTGGTGGCAGCATCATTCTTATGCTGCTGTTTACCGCCATCATTAGCTTGGTTCTGGGGATGGGTCTGCCAACCACGGCGAACTACATCGTGGTCTCTACGCTAATGGCGCCGGTTATTGTTACGCTCGGCGCGGCGCATGGCTTGATTATTCCGTTGATAGCGGTGCACTTGTTCGTTTTCTACTTTGGTATTTTGGCCGACGATACCCCACCTGTAGGCCTTGCGGCTTTTGCAGCAGCAGCAATTGCGAAATCAGATCCAATTCGTACTGGTATCCAAGGTTTTACTTACGATATTCGAACCGCTATTTTGCCGTTCATGTTTGTGTTCAATACCCAGCTATTGTTAATGGGGATCGACTCTTGGTGGCATTTGGCACT
Source organism: Vibrio sp. 1751 (assembly GCF_033339895.1). Taxonomy (NCBI): domain Bacteria; kingdom Pseudomonadati; phylum Pseudomonadota; class Gammaproteobacteria; order Vibrionales; family Vibrionaceae; genus Vibrio; species Vibrio sp. 1751. The sequence goes on along the minus strand of NZ_JAWOVM010000021.1, from coordinate 35,992 downwards.
CACGGTCATCTCATCGATCATTGCAATGCTGATTTTCTCTGCGGCAACTCAAGGGTGGTGGTTCACGCGTAACAAGTGGTGGGAAACAGTCCTATTATTAGTACTGACGTTTTCGTTTTTCCGTCCAGGTTTTTGGTGGGACATGCTGTACCCAGCGAAAGTTCTTTCTCCTGGCGTTGAGGTAGCTCAAATCACGGAAACACTAAATGTAGGAGAATCATTGGAGTTACGTGTTGCCGGTGAAAACCTTGAGGGCGACTACATTGAGAAAACGGTTCGTCTTCCATTCGAAGACAGTGCGACAACAGCAGACGCACGTATTTCATCTATGGGTCTGATGCTGACCGAAAGTGACAACAAAATGATTGTCGATATGGTTGAATTTGGTAGTCCAGCAGAGTCCGCAGGTATCGACTTTGATTGGGAAATCAAGTGGGTTATCCAGGATGCAGACCGTCCGATGAAAGAGTGGGTGTTTGTACCATGCTTAATGATTTTGCTGGTGCTTGCAATGAACCAAAAACGTCGTGCTCGTAAGGAACAATTGAGCGCATAACCGATTTGGCCCCGAGGATAAAGGGGCCTTAATGAGAGACATTGAATGTACAAACAAATTCTTGTTCCGGTTGATCTAAATGACCAAGGCTTTTCAGACCGAGCGGTTGAACTAGCGGTTTGGCAGGCAAAGCAAGCAAATGCTCAAATCCATCTTCTGACGGTACTACCTGGTATTCACATGTCGATGGTTGCCACATACTTTCCGAAAGATGCTGCGGCCAAAATGAAGCAAGACGTGAAGCAGCAACTAAAAACTTTCGCTAATGAGCATATTGCTGAAGATGTGGTTTACCAAGTGCATGTTGCTGAAGGCAAGGCCTACGCGACCATTCTTGATTATGCAGAACGCTTAGGCGCTGATCTCATCATTATGCCAAGTCACAAGCGCTCTAAAATCAATAAAGTAATGCTTGGCTCCGTCGCGAGTAAGGTTGTGGAATATTCTCCAATCAATGTGATGGTCGTAAAACCGCAAGGCTAAGTAAATACAAAAACGAAAAAGGACGCTAACATTAGCGTCCTTTTTATATTAAACAAGTAAGGGTTATGCCATCACTGGGTAATCGGTATAACCTTCTGCTCCACCCAAATAAAAGTGTTCTGGTTTCGCCTCATTAAGAGGTGCATTTTTCTTAAATCGCTCGACTAAATCTGGGTTTGCGATAAAGGGAACGCCAAATGCGACCACATCAACTTTGTTTTCTGCAATTGCTGTTGCCGCTTCTTGTGCACTGTAGCCCACGTTCGCCATTAAGTGACCTTGATAGTTTTCGCGTGCTGGCTTGAGAACATCTGCTTTTTGTACGCCTTTCAGATCCGCACGCATCACGTGCCAATAAGCAAGATCGAAAGAATTAAGTTGCTCTGCTAAGTAACGCACCAAGCCAACTGGATCACTGTCTTTCATGTCATTAAATCCATTTAGCGGAGATGTACGTAGACCGACTCTTCCAGGTCCCCACACCTCAACGACTTCTTTCACTATCTCAAGTAAAAATCGAGCACGATTTTCAACCGAACCACCGTATTCATCGGTACGTAAATTTGAACCGTCACGAAGGAAGTTATCAATAAGATAACCATTGGCGCCATGTATCTCGACCCCATCAAAGCCTGCTTTCTTGGCGTTTTCTGCACCTTGTTTAAACGCCGCAACAATGGAAGCTATCTCATCCACTTCGAGTGCTCGTGGTACCGTATATGCTTGCTTACCCGAAGGGGTATGGACTAATTCATCACGAATGGCCAATGCGCTCGCCGCTACAGGTGTTTTTCCTTCATTCAGATCAGGATGACAAGCTCGTCCCGCATGCCAAATTTGCAGTACAATCTTACCGCCTCTCTCATGAACCGCATCCGTTACCTTTTTCCAAGCTGCGATTTGCTCTTCGTTGTAAATACCCGGCTCTGCCATGAAAGCAGACGTACCTTCCATCACCATGGTGCATTCAGCAATGATAAGTCCGGCACTCGCACGTTGAGCGTAGTATTCAACCATAAGGTCATTAGGAATATGGTCTGCGCCAGCACGAGCTCGCGTTAAAGGCGCCATAATGGCACGGTTATCTAATGCTAATTGACCGAGTTCGATAGGAGAAAATAAGTCTACAGAGTTGGACATGTTGTTTACCTCAAATGACAATAACTTGATGGCTAAGGATGAGGTGCCAGACTATAATCAGATTAATATTGAAACAATATGGATAATTGAAAGTGATTGTTCGCAATTTAGAAACAATTGACTTTAGAACGCTTTCTATCTTTGTCACAAGCTGTCGACTACTGAGCTTAACCAAGTGCGCGCTGGAGTTAAACCTACCGAAATCTACTGTTAGTAAAGCCATAACCAAACTCGAACAACACTTTGAAGCCAAACTCCTAGAGCGCACAACCCGAAAGTTAGTGATCACCGAAGCTGGCCAAATGGTTTTAGAGCGTGCTGCAAGCTTAGTTGAGGAATTCCACTCAATTGGCCATGACGTACAGGAGATGGAACAACAGATCCAAGGCCGGCTGCGTATTTCCGCGCCACCAGCGTTGGATGCGTATATGGCGGAACACATCTTTTTGCCATTTTTAAAACAATGGCCAAAAGTACAAATTGCGTTAGAAGCATCGAACGATTTTGTTGATCTCTTTTCACACGGCTTTGATATGGCAATTCGAGTCGGTCAGATAGTTGATGATCGATTGATCGCAAAAAAATTAGGCTATACCACTCGAGTTCTGGCTGCTAGCCCTGAGTATTTAGCTGAGTTCGGCGTACCTGAAACGCCAGAAGACCTGACAAAACACAACTGTTTGAGGTATCAATATGTTTCAGAAATAGGGCCTTGGACGCTGATCTCACACGATAATACCGTCAATGTTTCAATAACCAGTAACTTCTCAAGTACAACTGTAGAAGCAATATTGAAAGGCGCACTTAAAGGACTAGGCATCGCTAACTTACCTGTGCAGAACATGACGCAAGAGCTAGAAAGTGGCACCTTAGTCAGAGTGTTACCGCAATGGCACACGGTACCAATGCCTATTTATTTAGTCTATCGTCCTGGAGCAAACCGCCCACGGCGTGTACAAGCAATGATTGACCATATCATGAGCTTAAGATCTCAATTTGAATTTGGCCCTCGGCATGGTTTGTGTTGCGGAGAAGCATAACCTAGCAACTATCAGGCACTAGCATGCTGCTCGGATAAATGCCGCAAGCTTCTCACTAGCATGCTGTTCACTCAATGCAGACATATCACCCGCGGCTTCCACTTTACCATCTGCCACAAACACAAAGTGGCTGGCAATCGCTTTGGCATCGCTTAAATGGTGCGTGACCATCAATACAGTTATTCCCCGCTCTGCTGCGAGTTTTTTTACCAAGCTCAGCATCTCTTCACGCAACACCGGATCAAGCGCCGAAAACGGCTCATCCAATAGCCACATGGGATGAGGCTGAACAAAACAACGCGCTAAGGCAACACGTTGACGCTGGCCACCAGAAAGATGCTCTGGCAAACGGTCGAGGTACTCTGCAACACCAACTTGCTGCGCGGCTTGTTCAATCTGACGATTTTGGTCCACCGTAAGCTTTAGCCCTGGGTGTAAGCCCAAACCGATGTTGTCACGCACCGATAAGTGAGCAAACAAATTGTGCTCTTGGAACAACATAGAGAACGGACGCAGATAAGGCTCTTTACGCACAATGGACTCACCATCAACACAAATATCACCACGGTCAGGATGGATAAATCCTGCCACCAACGCCAGCAAGGTTGACTTCCCTGCCCCACTTGGTCCCATCAGCGACACAATCTGTCCTTGCTCAATCGTTAAGTCAAAACGAAACAGTTCACGTTGGTAGGTGTACTGCACATCATCCAACACTAACATTACGATCTCTCCTTCGTTTTCAATACTTTCTCAATCAAGGCAAAACAGCCCACACTCAACAACAATAGGGTCACCGATACCACCGCAGCCGCGTCCATCTGATAGCTGCCAAGCAGCTGGAATAAATACAGAGGTAAAGTGCGGAACTCTTGTCCGCCAAACAACGCAATAGCACTTAAATCGCCAATCGCAAACATAAAGCTGATCGCAAACGCATGTGCAAACGGCTTGCGTAGCGCCTGCCACTCCACCACTTTAAACCGTTGCCAGCCACGCATGCCTAAGCTGGCACATACATACTGATACTGTTGTTCAATGTGCAGCATTGGCTGCGCTAGCGTTTTGATCACGTAAGGCAAAGCCATCAAACCGTTCACCAAAATCACGACAAAAAATGCCAAGCTAAAAACATCGGTAAATGCGCGCAGTAGTAAGAATAAACCGGTGCTGATCACCAGACCTGGAGTCACCAAAATAACGGTGCCGATTAACTCAATCTGATCGGCTCGCGTGTTTTTGTACTGCAACCGCCAACGGCGACTGGTCAATAGTATGGACACCCCTGCAGCGACCGCAAGCGCGCTAGCGACACAGGCGACTTTGAGGGAGTTCAATAGCGCAGACCAAAAACGCTCATCGGTTAATACTGTCCAAACTTGTTGGTTGATGCCACTCAGTAACACCATCAATAACGGCGGTATTACCAGTAAAAAGGCACCTATGATCCAAAAGCTATCCCAAGCTTTTGACCACCCATGATCCTTCGTTAAATATTGCTGTACCGATGTGCTTCCAGCACTGATAGAAACAGGCCTTGTTAACTTCTGCACTCCAATAGCAAGCAGTCCACATAACAGCATCTGCCACAGCGCCAATAACGCCCCAGCTTGTAAATCAAAATCAAACTTAATCGCTTGGTAAATGGCCAATTCAATGGTGGTGGATTTTGGCCCGCCCCCCAACGCCATTACAGTGGCAAAACTGGTAAAGCACAACATAAACACCAACCCACAAACGTGGGGAAGCTGCTGCCTTAAACGCGGCCATTCTACCCAGCGAAACTTATCCCAATGGCTCATCCCAAGATGCGCGCAAAGCTTATGCTGCTCGGCAGGAATAGACTCCAAGGCTTGCAGAAGCAATCGTGCCGCGTAAGGTAAATTAAAGAACACATGGGCGAGTAAAATGCCGTTCAAACCGTAAATAGAGAATGGCAGTTTAGTGTCGAAACTTTGCAACCACTGCGCCAACAAACCACTGTTGCCATAAATCGCTAACAGCCCAAAAACACCAACCAAAACCGGCAAAACCAGTGTCGATGCAAACAGCTTAAGCAGTAATGATTTGCCAATAAATTGGCGACGCGAAAGTGCGTGCGCTACTGGAATGGCAAAGCCAACACTGAGCAATGTGGAAAGAAACGCTTGGTAGAAACTGAACTTGGTGACATGTTGATAGTACGGGTCGCCCCATACCACAGACACATCAAGTGAAGGGGCTTGAACAATCAAAGCACCTAGGGCAGAAATAACAAAGGTCGCGATGATCATCGCGACCCCTAAACCTATTTTTGGAACAGAATTCAAAGGTAAAACCTATCTCATTCAGATGAGGATGGAAACGTCAGCTAAAACGTCAATGCGCTTTGCCATTCGCGAATCCAAGACTTACGCATTTTTGCCACTTCATCAGCACTAAAGCTCAACGACTTGCTTGGAACACTCAAAGTTTCAAAACCTTTAGGTAACTCAACGTCAGTGACTGGGTACATCCAGTTACCCGTTGGCATCGCCGATTGGAACTCATCACTTAAAATGAAACTCATAAATTGATCAGCAAGTTCTGAATTTTTTGCCCCTTTCACTTTGGCGGCTACTTCAACTTGCATGTAGTGGCCTTCAGCAAAATTCGCCGTAGCAAACTTCGAATCGTTTTCCGCAATTAAGTGGTACGCAGGTGAAGTGGTGTAAGAAAGCACTAAATCGGACTCACCATTGAGGAACATAGAATACGCCTCAGACCAACCTTTCGTGACCGTTACGGTTTTGCTCGCTAGCTTCTGCCACGCTTGCGTCACATCGTCGCCATAAATAGATTTCATCCATAGCATTAAGCCTTGGCCCGGCGTTGAAGTCCGCGGATCTTGGTAAATCACTTTCAGATCGTCGCGCGTTTCCACCAGCTCTTTCATGCTTTTCGGCGGATTAGCCAGTTTCTCTTTGTTGTACACAAACGCGAAGTAGCCGTAATCGTACGGTACAAACGTCGTGTCACTCCAACCGTTTGGTAACACTGTGTTAGCCGTATCCACATTGTGCTCGGCAAGCAGATCGGTTTTCTTCGCTTCTGCCATCAGATTGTTATCCAAACCTAATACGATGTCCGCTTTGCTATTACCGCCTTCAAGACGAAGACGATTCAGAATCGACACACCATCGTCCAACGCTACGAAGTTAACGTCACAGCCACATTTTGCTTCAAAAGCTTGCTCGATTTTAGGACCCGGCCCCCAATCTGCGGCAAAAGAGTCGTAGGTATAGATGGTTAATGTGTTTTCAGCGGCAAACGCTGAAGTAGAGGTGATTGCAGCTAGGGCAATCAGATTTAGAGTGGGTTTCACTGCTCGCTCTCCATGAGTATTTCAGAGAAATAAGTTGAGCGGCACAGGGTTTGAGGCGGCTATTAAGGACTTCCAATATCCAGACTCAATTCCTACGCCAGCATTATCTGGTTCAGGTAATACGGGTCCCTAGTTAAACACTTAGGTCTCAGCGCCCCAATGCATTGATTGACTCAATGCTAAATGGGTTTGCTCCCCGATGAGTTGGATGGATTGTAAAGGTATTTGAGTGGTTACACAATCAGCTCACGAGCGCTGGTCATAACCCCAACGAGGCACCAAACCTTGCTCAATACCTAAGTGGTCAAGAATTCTCGCCACCATAAAATCCACTAAGTCTTCAATACTCTTTGGCTGATGATAGAAGCCTGGAGCTGCTGGCATGATGGTGACGCCCATTTGCGACAGTTTGTGCATGTTCTCCAGATGTAGCGTTGAAAATGGTGTTTCGCGAACCACGAGCAACAGCTGCCCGCGCTCTTTCATTACCACATCAGCGGCCCGCTCGATCAAGTTATCTGACATACCATGCGCAATCGCTGCAACGCTTCCCGCAGAACATGGGCAAACCACCATTTGCTTTGGTGCAGCAGAACCAGACGCAACCGGTGAGAACCAGTCATCTTTACCGCAAACGGTGATGTTATTTCGATTGCAGTTCAGGTGCTCTACCAATGCTTGCTGCGCCGCTTCTGGGCCACTTGGTAGCTTAAGATTATGCTCGGTTGCCATCACAACACGAGCCGCCGAAGAAATCAGAACGTAGACATGATAATCCGCCGCAACCAAGCATTCTAAAAGACGAAGGCCGTAGGGAGCACCAGAAGCACCCGTTAATGCCAACGTGATGGCTTTTTTATGAGAGGGTTGTGTTTTGTTTTGCATATCAATCAGGCTTTTTGTTTTAACTGCTCAAGAAGTTTTCCGTGAATACCACCAAAGCCACCGTTGCTCATGACTAGAATTTGGTCACCTGGTCGCGCACGTTCGACGATCTTGGCTACAAAGTTATCTATATCCGCATCGACAAACGCTGGCTGTGTGCATTGGTCGGCAATGTCTTGCACAGACCACTCGATATTATCTGGCTGGAACAAGAAGACTTCATCTGCACTGTGTAGTGACTCTGCAAGTGTGTTTTTGTGTACGCCACGCTTCATGGTGGCAGAACGCGGCTCTAACACAGCTAGGATGCGTTTTTCACCTACCTTGTTACGCAAACCACCGACAGTAAGTTCAATTGCCGTTGGGTGATGCGCAAAATCATCGTAAACCGTCACACCTTGTTCTTCACCTTTCAGCTCTAAACGGCGCTTGGTATTGATGAAACGCCCTAATGCTTGGCAAGCAAGATCCGGAGTGACTCCAACATGTCGTGCAGCAGCGATTGCCATCAGCGCATTATCCACATTGTGGTCACCCACCAAATTCCATTCGACGGTACCAACCTTCTCGCCTTGCAACGCAACGTCAAATTTTGAGCCATCAAGCACTAATTTGTGCGCTTGCCAGTCACCATTCTCACCAGAGAACTGTTTTTCAGTCCAGCAGCCACGCTCTAATACATCCGCTAACGCCTGATCTTTTCTCGGCGCTAAGATCAATCCATTGCCCGGTACAGTTCGCACTAAATGATGGAATTGGCGCTTGATCGCTTCTAGATCATCGAAGATATCAGCATGATCAAACTCAAGATTGTTCATGATTAAAGTGCGAGGATGGTAATGCACAAACTTAGAACGCTTATCGAAAAAAGCACTGTCATATTCGTCCGCTTCAACGACAAAAAACATACTTTCACCCAAACGAGCAGACACTCCGAAGTTACCGAGTACCCCACCGACTAAGAAACCCGGTTGATAACCACAATCTTCAAGTATCCAAGCAAGCATGCTCGACGTGGTCGTTTTCCCATGTGTACCCGATACCGCCAATACCCAACGATCATGCAGCAAAAACTCGTTGAGCCACTGCGGGCCAGAGGTGTAACGCATGTTAGTGTTGAGCACATGCTCGACACACGGGTTGCCACGGCTCATCGCGTTACCAATCACCACAAGATCTGGTTGGGGGTCGAGTTGAGACGGGTCAAAGCCTTCAATAATTTCAATACCTTGAGACTCAAGCAGTGTGCTCATTGGCGGATAAACGTTGGCATCAGAACCAGTGACTTTATGTCCTAATTGGCGCGCTAGAATCGCTGCGCCGCCCATAAATGTGCCACAGATACCCAAGATATGAATGTGCATAAACTAAACCTTGTAATGCGTTTTTTAATGCTTTCATTATCGCGATTACCGCCTGAAAAGCGAGTGACTTTAGCCTTCTTCTTGCAGTCCCTTTCACAAATATGACAAGGTTGAACACAGACTGTACAACCTCTTGCTTACTGATGAATCCCTCAAACAAGTCTACAAATAAATTGAGATCTCAAACAGTTACTTCATTACCATTAAAAAGATCTGCGACTTAAACTTACATCCAGCGCAATCGTTTAACATCCATAAAGAGATGCTCACTTGCGCACTACCCCCAATGAAATGAAAATGTAAGGATTAACCATGTCAGGACTGCGCACCCTAGGCGAGTTCATTGTCGAAAAACAAGCGGATTTCCCCCACGCTAGCGGTGATCTATCATCCCTTTTAGCCTCCATTCGTTTAGCTGCAAAAATCGTTAACCGCGAAATCAACGCAGCGGGTCTCGGTGATATCACTGGTGCTGTAGGCACGGAAAATGTCCAAGGTGAAGATCAGCAAAAGCTCGATGTTTACGCGAACGATAAGTTCAAAGCCGCGCTTGAAGCTCGTGATCAAGTGTGTGGCGTTGCCAGTGAAGAAGAAGACGAAGCAGTTGCGTTCAATAAAGAACTCAACCAAAACGCCAAATATGTAGTACTGATGGACCCACTTGATGGTTCTTCTAACATCGATGTGAACGTCTCTGTTGGTACTATCTTCTCGATTTACCGTCGTGTTTCTCCAATCGGTACTCCACCAACTGAAGAAGACTTCCTACAACCTGGTCACAAGCAAGTGGCTGCGGGCTACGTGATTTACGGCTCCTCCACCATGTTGGTATACACAACTGGTAACGGCGTAAACGGCTTTACTTACGACCCATCTATCGGCAGCTTCTGTCTTTCTCATGAAAACATGATGATTCCTGATGATGGTAAGATCTACTCCATCAACGAAGGTAATTACATTCGTTTCCCTCAAGGGGTGAAGAAGTACATCAAGTACTGCCAAGAAAACGTGCCAGAAGACGGTCGCCCATACACTTCTCGCTACATTGGCTCGCTGGTTGCTGATTTCCACCGCAACCTACTGAAAGGCGGTATCTACCTTTACCCAAGCACACAAAGCCACCCACAAGGCAAGCTACGCCTGCTTTACGAATGTAACCCTATGGCATTCCTCATTGAGCAAGCTGGCGGCATTGCATCGGACGGCGTGAATCGCATTATGGACATCAAGCCTACTGAGTTGCACCAGCGTGTACCTTTCTTTGTGGGTTCGAAGAACATGGTTCGCAAAGTTGAAGAGTTCCTTGAACTGCACCGCGACGAAGAATAATTTCAGACCTTTGTCCAACGCGGCAGGTGTTTACCTGCCGCGTTTTTGTCGCTAAAGTGAAACGCGAATTTATCATCAGATGAAGCCGCTTTTGTGTGACTCATCGTTAATGAAAAGGAATATTCTAATGAGCTTAAACCATGTACCAGCAGGCAAGTCGCTGCCTGAAGATATCTATGTCGTGATCGAAATTCCTGCAAATGCAGATCCAATCAAGTACGAAGTAGATAAAGACTCTGGTGCTGTATTTGTCGACCGTTTCATGTCTGCACCAATGTTCTACCCATGCAACTATGGCTACGTGAACAATACCCTGTCTCTTGATGGCGACCCAGTCGACGTATTGGTACCAACACCATACCCACTCATGCCAGGTTCAGTCATTCGCTGCCGTCCTGTTGGCGTTTTGAAGATGACAGATGAATCGGGTGAAGATGCAAAAGTGTTTGCGGTTCCCCACTCAAAAATCTCGAAAGAGTACGAGCACATCCAAGATGTGGACGATATCCCAGAACTACTGAAAGCGCAGATCACGCAATTCTTTGAGCGTTACAAAGAGCTTGAAGCAGGCAAATGGGTGAAAGTGGATGGTTGGGCAGATGTTGCTGCCGCCAAAGCTGAAATCCTAGAATCTTACGAGCGAGCTCAGAAAAAATAAGCATCACTGCTGATACAAAATTAAAAAGAGCTGCTCTAGGGCAGCTCTTTTGCTTTCATCTTACCTGTGTCAACTAGATAGGTGCGCCTGCTGAAGACATTCGTCCAGCGTCGTAGTCATGTTGAAAGAAGGGGTCAACATCATCACAAATGCCAAAATACGGCCGCCCGATAACACCGAGCATATAAGCACTTTGCTCGCAATACTCTTGCTTGCCTTGCTGGTAACCCGCTTGATAAGCCATTATCAGTTCTGCCGTCGCATGGTTAACATCATCCAGCTTCGCAATTCGCTCCTCAGATAACTCCCGTAATCCATCTAAAGCTGACTGCTTACCAAACACTTGCCAATCGGTCACATTATTCGAAGTCGGTAGTGTTGTTTGTGCGCATGCAGCAAGAAGCAACGCCATTGATCCAATTACGAATGTTTTCATCGTGACTCCTTAGTGTTTAGCTCGTTGCTATTGATAATGTCAGTATAGCTCACACCTTTTGACACCAATCTCCGGAAGCGATTTCTTCGGTTAATTGCTCAGTATCTTGATATAAGTAGATCCAAGCTTGGCCAAACGGCGTAACGATGCTCTCTCGGCGATATTCCACTGGCACATCTTCTAACCTATCTAGCTCGGATAAGGTTTCATCATCAATCAGATACACTTCACCTTGAATCGAGCGTTGCCCATCAGACAACGCTGGATAAGGGCCTAAGTCATACATTGCAAATTGAGCATCCGTTTCATGTAAACCAAGAAACTGCGCCGAGCGCAAATACTGATGGTTGTACTCTCCCTTGCGTAACGTGCCGTAGACAAAAATCAAATGCTGCATAACCACTCCTTAGTCATGACTGTGTATGCTTAGGTTAAAGCACTTTAATCGAACTCAAACTGATAGAGTAGGTCAACGGCGCTATCTACACCAGATACCGCTTCTAAATACAAGTCTTGCATCAATCGGTAACGCACAGTGAACTCACCTAGGGAGTTAAAGATGCCGACACCATATTTCACCTGCAAACCTGGCAGAATATAACCACTCACCGTCACTTGCGAGTCATCGCCCGACCCAGCAGTGTCCAGCTGTAAATCCTGTACGCCAAAGGCTTCACCGATTTCACCAACCACACGCCCACTCTTCGCCAAGCTTAAACCAATTAAGGTAGTCGTCATTGCATTACCACCAGCTTCACCATCAATATCTTGACCACGAAGTAGATAAGAAAGTGCATTGGCTTGGTTCATCGCGGGCTCTGAGAAAATTTCTATACTCGGATCAGATGCTGGGCCCGACACTTGTACCCCCGCAATGACATCATCTTGGGTATTGTCTGGATTACGAATCGCTTTGATAGACAAGTAAGGTTGATCTGGTGGACCATTCATCAGAATCTTACCTTCTTTAATCAATAAGTCCTGACCAAACGAACGATAAGAACCGTCGACAACATTCACTTCACCAACGATGAAAGGACCTTTGTCTTTTTGTGTCACGTTTAGGTTCCCTTTCAACCCACCTTTTAAACCAAAAGCGGCAAGTTGGAAGTCATCACCAATTTTAATGTTGATGTTCGTTTCCACATCAAACGGCATCGCAGCCACATCGTCCACTGGCTGCAAGTTTTTATCGAGAATAACGGTATCACTCGATACGCCTACCGCACTTGGTGGAAGCTCTTCGACGACAATTCTGCCCCATGGCAAATTAATATCACCCTCAATTTTCGCAAGCTGAGGAGTCACATCTATTGTCATGTCAGGCTCAACTTTGATTTTTACCATTGGAGGCAAATCAACATTGAGCTCTTTAGCAAATACACGCGCTTTAGTGCGCCAGTTCTGTAAGTCCTGCCAGTCGGCATCACCGGTAACGTTCAACTCACCATCCGGGGTTAAAATTCCAGCATCCAAGTCCGCTTGATGACCTTTAAAGTTGATGACGACCTGTCCTGAGTTTATATCTATCGGTGTGACTTCACCCTGTAGCTTCATTTGGTCAATCAAGAACTGACCGTTCACCTTCGGATGCATAACGTCACCTGATATCGCTAGGTCAGTATTCATGTTTGCTTTAAACAAGCTGTACTCACCAATCAACGGTGCCAAGAAGTCCAAGTGGAACGTAGAGAGTGAAACCTTACCATCAATAGTGGGCTTTTCAGACGAGACATTCAGTAAAGAAACCTTACCAGACAAGTCACCGTTATCTTTCACATCAAATAGCCACTCGGCATCAAGCTTGTCTTTCGCTAATGCCGCTTTAAAGTTGAAGCTTTCCCAACCGACTTTAATTGGCTGCTCAAGTGCTTGTTCAACTTGGCCTTTTGGCATATTGACACTTAAGGTTACTTCGGGCTTTTTCTCTGGTGCCCATTTAGCAAAAACCTGTGCATTAACCGAGCCTTGCAGCTTGGTTTCTGGCGGCAGGAATTGCTTGATTTGGTCAAAATCAAAATCATTGATGGCTAGCTTCGCCTGGCCACTCTTACCAACACTAATGTCTTCGGTTAGACATACGCTCGACTCCGCTTGCAACCAACAATGCGCTTGAACGTTCGCGATCTGTTTGTCGATATTGACCTTCACCGCGGTCGATTTTTGCAACGCCCACGGGCCTTGTTGCGAGCTCAGCGTCAAGCGGCGCAGCGCCCCATCCCAAATCATTTCTGGTTTCTGCTGGAATGTCCCTTCAATTTCTAAACTGGTCGACACCAGGTCAGACACTACATCGAGTGTCAGTTGATGCAGTTTTTCATCCCCAGAGACTTCAAGGTCAGCACTATCAACTTTTATGTCGTCATAGGTAATGTTGTTCGCAATTAGGCTTATGTTCGCTTTTGGTGCTGGCAGAGGCTTCACATCACCCTTTAAGGTGATCGTTTCTACGTTCGCCTGTTGCTGCCAGTTTATCTGATTTAAAGCGAGATCAAGATTGATGTCTGGTTCTTTCAAGCTACCACGTAGTGCGACTTTACCTTGCATTTTACCTGCAAGGTCCGGAACACTTTTTGCAAAATCAGGGAAGTTAACCTCAACATCCATCAGAATTTGCTTATCGATCTTACCCTTTGCACTCAGTTGGTTCGGGCCATGAGAAAGCGCTAAACCCTGAGTGGTAAGTTGGATGTCTTCGCCTTTGCCGTTCTTATCAGACGCTTCAAGTTGCCCTTCAACATTCAGCGGATACCCTCGCAAAATGCCGTCAATGTCTAACTTAGGCAAACTGACTTGCCAACCGCCTTGTTCTGTTAACGACCCCGAAGTCGAAAGATTACCGCTGATATCCCCTTCGGCTTCTTTCCACTGCAATCCTGGTTGAATGTTTTTCAGGTTTAAGTCAGCTTGCCAGTTGATTGGCGCGGCCCAATTGGCCATGACTTTCCCAGAGAGTTCGCCTCCCAGGGTTTTCACTACAAGGCTTTCGAGGTCAATTTGCTCTAACGTACCTTTGCCGTTTAGTGCGACATCAACGGCGGGAATATCTTTGCCTGACGCTTTGGTTTCTAATGCGACTTCGTAGCCATCAAGTGAGCCTTTTGCCGCCAAGCTTGGTACAGAAACCTGGTAATCGCTTTGTCCAAATAGCGGCCATTGCGCCTGTACATTTTTAATCGCGACATCAAACGGTAACTGCGTTTTAAGCGGTTGAATATCACCTTTGATCTCCGCTTGTACAAGCTCAGAAAGCGTAGCATTTAGTGACAAATCACCAACCGAACCCGAGACCGAAAGCGACAGTTTTTGTCCCTTCGCATCCGCTTGCTTCACTAACGCGTCCAGTTGCGCTTTGATAGGGTAATCAGAAGAAAGCGTCACTTGTGTGCTCAACTTGCCTTCCACTTCTGGCATGTCGAGCTCTAATGTTTTGACATCAACACGCTCACCGCCTGCTCTTGCAACCAAACCAAGATGATTGACGATCACTGGCGTTTCACCTGCCAGTTTGAAATTGTGAATATCAAGACGACGCGCTTCAACCGTCAGTGGAATCCATACTTCGGGTAACACAATATCTTGCGGCGTAACGTCAGTTTCTTTCGGCTCCTCGGCAGCCGCTTCAGGTTCAGCCTCACTTGGTGCTAAAGCCACATTAATGTCTTTCAACGCGGTAGGTGCGATCACCAAACGATCACCCTGCATCGACAAAGCTGTCGAGAATGTTTGCCAATCAATTTGATTGCCCAGCACATTGACATTGATGTCATTAAAGCTGACTTTATTAACAAAAATTGGCACTGGCGTACTGATAGAACGCAGTGGTGGTGTTTCCTCTTGCTCCTCGCTTGCTGGCGGTAGCTCTGGCATCTTAAAGTCAAGCCCCTGCAGTCTTAACTCATCGACACAGACCTTAGGGTCAAAGAAACAGCGGAAGTTCACTGCCAATGCTAAACGCTCGACTTTGGCGTCGATATTCAAAGACTCATCGAAAAAACTGACGTTATGCAGTTCGAAGCGAGGAAACAATGAACCCTGCACTTTTTCAATCTGCAATTGTGGTAGTGCTTTTTCGGCTCCCCACAAGGCAAATTTGAGGCCTGGGTGGGTAAATAAAACTGTCGCGACAATAATGATGAGCAACAGCAATAGACCAATCAAACTGAGCGACAGCCATTTGGTCCACTTAAACATCATTTTGATCATAGCTCAGGCCCCAATGAGAAGTGGATACGAAACTCTCGTTCTGGTTTTGCATCCAACCCCCATGCAAAATCAAAACTAACAGGGCCCACCGGAGACGCCCAGCGGATACCAACACCAGCACCTGATTTCCAATCTGGTGTTTCATTAAACGCATCACCAATATCGTAAAACGTTGCAGCCCACCAGTTTCCATAAACACGATATTGGTATTCTAATGTACTGCTAACAATGTATTTACCCCCCGTCAGGGCGCCACTCTCATCCACAGGTGAAATAGATTCATAGCCGTAACCACGAATATTATTGTCACCACCAGCGAAGAAACGCAGCGACGGTGATAGTTTTTCAAGTTCATCGGTAATATTCGCACCACCTTCTAAGCGGAACAAACCACGATGATTCTCTCCAATACCACGAATCCAAGAAGTCGAGCCAATTAAGCGGAGCACTCTAGTTTCAGAAAGCATAGCGGTATCACCATACTCAATAGTGATGCTTTGCTTGTCTCCCCACATTGGCATATTGCCCCCTCGAACCCTAGTCCGAGAAAATGTCGCACCTGGAAGTACGAAGTTGAATTCATCATCTTGTAAACCTTGCGTAAAGCTCTCGTACAAATGACGAACATAAACGGTATTATGCCAACCACCGTCTGCTAACCAATGACGCTCCACTGCAAGGTTAGACTCGATACTCTGCGTGTCACGGTTGTCTAGGTTTTTAAGCCCATATTGAACTTGATAATAATCGTTAGCGACATCTTCTAAAGGAATTTTGTAAGAAGCAGTCACGGTTTGCTCTGGCTTAGATAGGGATAAAGCGGTGTTGAAACTGTGTCCTCGGGAGCTCACCCAAGGTTTCTTCCACTTCAACGTTCCTCGAACGCCGACATCCGTTGAGTAACCAATACCCGTCTCGATCTGATTCTTCGAAGCAGGAGATAAAGACACTTTAATTGGCAAGTCTCGGCCATCATCAAGCCTATCCAATTCAGGCTCAACAAAAACTGAGGAAAACCACTCCGTATTTGATAGCTTCTGGTTAAACTCGCCCAGCTTCGAAACGTTGTATGGGTCCCCTTCTTTAAAAGGTTGTAGTGATGCGACACGGTCTTCCCAGATGTGGTTGCCAATAAAAGAAACGTCGCCAAAATTGAAACGTATTCCACTGCTGTAGTGCAAACGGACATTAGCTTCGTTCAGATCAGGGATAACCTCTAATCGACTTAGCGTAAACTCACCATTGAAGTAACCACGCTGAAGCGCCAAGTTACGAATGCCTGACTTAAGGGTGTCGTATTGGCCTTGATTCAAAACTTGGCCAACTTTGAGCGGAGAGCGCTCAATAAGTTTTGCAAACTCTTCATCGTCCTTGGCCTCTCCAGTGATGACCACATCCATGACTTTCACTTTCACTGGCAAGCCCGGCTTGATGAGCACAATTAACTCATCATTCGCTTCAGGAATAGAGTATGAAATTTTTGCATGATAATACCCAAGCGCGTTAAGCGCTTCAGTGATACTTTGATCTAATCTCGCTTGAAAACGCAGAGAAGTGGAGTAATCCTTCTCTGGAATAGATGATAGATACGCACTGACATTCTCTTCTAAAGCGCCATCAATGCCTTTCAAAGTCAAAGAAACATCGGCATAGGCACCATGAGAAAAGGCAAACAGGCCAACAATGGTGGGGAGAGCTTTTTTTATCATGCTTTTATGGCTGAATGAGGTTAAGTAAACGTAAATAATGATAACGCCAATTAGATTCTAAGTCTGTAATATTAATAGGTTTAACGCGATCTATGTCATCACAGCATCAGATACAGACGAAATGAAAAAGTTCGCAAATTTAAGACACGTATTGAAGGACAAATACCATGCTCAACAAACAAACATTGATCAGTATAGAAGATGCCTTGCCAGGTAGAGATCAACCAATGCAGATTGACGATCATCATTTTGTAAATAAATCTAACCTAAAGGCGCCTCTGGCGTCACACCAACAGCAGATTTTGCTCGGAATGGGCTGTTTTTGGGGCGCTGAGCGCGTATTTTGGCAACTCGACGGCGTTGTATCTACTTCGGTCGGTTACGCTGGGGGGTACACACCCAATCCCACCTATGAAGAGGTCTGTACAGGTAAAACGGGTCATACAGAAGTCGTACGAGTCGTTTTCGATGAACGCGTCATCTCATTAGAAAAGCTACTGGCTGTTTTTTGGGAAAAACACGACCCAACTCAGGGAATGCGTCAAGGTAACGACTTAGGTACTCAATATCGTTCAGCAATTTACACTTATTCGACGGAGCAGCTCGAGAGCGCAGAGAAATCGAAACTCTTGTATCAACAAGCACTGCAAGAAGAGCAACGCGCGAACATCACCACCGAAATACAACCAGCAGGTCCGTATTACTTTGCGGAAACCTACCACCAGCAATATTTGGCGAAAAACCCTGATGGTTACTGTGGCATCGGAGGAACGGGAGTTTGCTTCCCACCAAGCCTCCAAGGATAAACCTAACCAGCAACAAAAAGAGCGACCGATATGGTCGCTCTTTTCTAAATCTAAGTGGGTACCAAGCTAACTAAGCCGATAATGATGCTATCACTTGGTTGACTTCTTTAAAGATGGTGAGCCTTTTATGATCGTTGACGTCAGGTAGTAACACTTTGCCATTGTCGAACTGAAAACAGCCAACCCCAACAATAAAAAATTGACCTTTGAACAACGTTTTAACAAAACGGGCCACTTGTAATGGTCGATATACAGCAAACTCACGTAGCATAACTCACCTCAATTCCTTTGAGAAAACACGGATTGCTTATTTTTCCTCTGCAATCTTAATGCGCAATTTGCGACGGAACTCATTTTAGCAAATTCTAAATATAACGCAAGATTACACCACTCCATACGTTAAATAAATGTTATCAACGGTCCTACAAATTTCTAGGATCTGGATATATACTGGAAGCTTCCAAACCTCGTACGGAATATAACAATATGAAAACTAAGACTCTCCTACCTCTATTACTGGCCTTAACGCCAAGCTTGACCTTTGCACACAACTTGTCCGTGGGAAAAAGCGTTCCTCCTGTCAATGTTGCCGCTTACGGCGAGATTGTTTTACAAGGCGAAGGCGTTGCATACCAACCCTGGGCAACTCAACATATGCAAGGCAAAGTTCGTGTCATTCAAGCCATTGCAGGCCGTAGCAGTTCAAAAGAGATGAATGCCCCTTTAATGTCAGCAATAACAGCGGCAAATTTTCCACAAGAAAGCTACCAGACGACGACTATCATCAACCAAGATGATGCAATTTGGGGGACAGGCTCTTTCGTGAAGTCTTCAGCTCAAGACAGTAAAAAAGAGTTTCCTTGGTCATCCATGGTTCTTGATGAAAATGGCGTAGTTGCTAATACTTGGGACCTGAAAGAAGAAAGTTCGGCCATTATTGTTCAAGACAAAACGGGCAAAATTCTGTTCGTCAAAGAGGGCGCACTTGAGCAAGATGAGATAACAAAAGTCATTGAGCTTATTAAACAGAACATCTAGCTTCATTGAATGGCTCCTTGCTCTTGTTGTAAGGAGCTATATGAATTTGATTAGAAGCATGGGCAGTGATAACTCTGCTCTTTATAAGTGCGACACTTCCATCAGAGAGTATTACCAATATTTTTCGGCACGTATGTGTGGAGTTAAATTTTTCTGCTAGCCAACAAAAGAGTGAACTTTTATTCATTATGGGTGTTATATTATAACAGTCGGTAAGAGGAGCTCAGATGTACCACCACCAGCAAAAAACACTAAGATATTGGTATCGCACTGCTTTATTTTTCAGTGTTGCGTTGCTGATCGCTTGGAACTTTGCGGTTGTACTTCATCAAGTCGATCTGACGCCCGACCATCATACCCATCATCATTGCCAATTATTTTCTGGTGTTCAGCACGGTATAGCAAAGGTACAACCTACCCTCTCTACACCGACTTTTACGCGCGCCCAGCATCATCATGTTTTTTTGCATCTCGTGTACGGCGAAGAAATTCTTGGCGCTGCTCGTGCCCCTCCTTATTTTGCTTAATTTCCAAACTATTCCACACTCAAAATTATTGAGTTCATTTCCGCACCTAGTGTGTCAGGGAACAATAACTTAGTGAAACTCGAATCTGAGCAATACCGCCTTTGGTTAATGCCAGTAAAATTAGGAAAAATACAATGTCATCAAAACACGTTTTAGCCCTTGCTATTGGCCTCACTTTATCGACAGCAGCGAATGCAAACGAATACCGCCAGCATGGTGCTCATGTGCATGGTCACGTCGAGTTTAATATCGCCCAAGATGGCAAAGATCTGTTAGTAGAGATCACAGCTCCTGGAGCTGATGTTGTGGGTTTCGAACATGCTCCAAAAAACGCGCAACAAGAGCAAGCGCTTAAACAAGCCGTCGCTACACTCGAAGACAGCAACGCATTGTTCGCTATTAACTCACAAGCTGATTGTAATGTTGAAGAAGCTTACGTGAGCCACAACCTAAGCGAAACTCATGAGGAACATGATCATAGTGAGCACGACCATGATGACCATGCACATCACGATCATGAAGGGCACGAACACCATGATCATAATGAACATCATGATAAACATGACCACCATGACGATCATGATGAGGCGCACGATCATGGCGGTCACGGTGAATTTTCGGTGCAATATCGCTTCAGTTGCGAACAAGTTAATCAGCTTAGCCAAATCCAAACCGATTGGTTTAACCAGTTCCCAACTACAGAGTCCATCAGCGTCAATATATTCACTGATACCATGCAATCAGCAATTAAATTAAGCAAAGATAACACCCAAATCGTAATCAAATAACACGAGTGGCGTGTAAGTACCTACTTACACGCCAAAGCTTTGGTGATTTAATATGACTGAAACCACACCAAATGTTGTCGAGCTAGAGGATGCCCAATTTTTCTGGCCCGGTTCAATCAACGCAACCATCCACATCCCTAAATTACACATTACACAAGGCGAGCATGTGTTTATCAAAGGTCCAAGTGGCTGCGGTAAATCGACCTTGCTCGCTTTGTTGACGGGGATTAACACATTAACTTCAGGCTCTCTATCTGTACTCGATACTGACCTTGCTAGTTTAAGTGCCAGTCAGAGAGACCGCTTTCGCGCCAATCATATTGGCTACATCTTTCAACAGTTCAATTTATTGCCGTACCTTAACGTACTTGAAAACGTATTATTGCCATGTCAGTTCAGTAAAATACGACGTGACCGTGCCCATTTAGGTGCCTCATCTCAAACGTTAAATGAACAGGCTCAGGCCCTACTAGAACGACTGCACCTGCCAAACGAGCTTCATACACGCCCTGTCTCTGAATTGAGTATTGGTCAACAACAACGTGTGGCTGCGGCTCGAGCTCTGATAGGACATCCAGAGTTAGTGATCGCTGACGAACCAACCTCAGCTTTAGACTATGACAATCGTAAAGCATTTATTGAGCTCCTTATGGAGCAAGCGAATCAAGCCAATGCCACACTGGTATTCGTTAGCCACGACCCAACACTCGAACCCTTATTCGATCGCACGCTCAATCTACCCGACATTAATCAAGTATCTAGCCTAGGAGCCATATCATGAGTGCTGTTGTAAAGCTCGCCTGGAAAAGCTTGATGAACCGCAAAGCGACGGCAATTCTAACCATCATGACCGTTGCGATTTCAGTGGTACTCCTCTTGGGCGTCGAGCGTATCCGAACTCAAGCCAAGGATAGCTTCGCTAATACAATTTCAGGCACTGACCTCATTATTGGTGGACGCTCTGGGCAAGTGAACCTATTGCTCTATTCTGTGTTTCGTATTGGTAATGCGACCAACAACATCGATTGGAAAAGCTACCAAGAGTTTGCCAATCATCGTTCAGTCGATTGGGCTATTCCAATCTCGCTTGGCGACTCGCATAAAGGCTTCCGAGTTATGGGAACCAATCACAGTTACTTTGAGCATTACAAGTTTGGAAGTAAGCAACCACTAACATTTAGCAAGGGTAGAGAATTCCATGGTTTATTTGAAACCGTGCTAGGTTCTGATGTCGCTAAACAACTTGGTTATGATATCGGTAGCGAAATCATCATTGCCCACGGCATTAGCGACGTTGGCTTTAGCCGTCATGACAATCTGCCATTTAAAGTTGTCGGTATCCTTGCACCTACAGGAACACCAGTCGACAAAACTGTCCATGTATCATTGGAAGCCATCGAAGCCATTCACGTCGGATGGGAAAGTGGTGCGCGTTTGGGCCCGACACCCAAGGCACAAGATCTCAAAAACAGAGACTTTCAGCCCAAACAAATTACCGCTATGCTCGTTGGTTTGAAATCTCGTATTCAAACTTTCGCCCTGCAAAGACAAATTAACACCTACCCCAAAGAGCCGCTCAGCGCCATTATGCCCGGCGTTGCGTTGCATGAGTTATGGGGAATGATGTCGGTTGCAGAGCAAGCCCTAATGGCAGTATCTGGTTTTGTCGTGATCGCAGGGTTGTTAGGTATGTTAAGCAGTCTATTAACTAGCCTACAGGAACGCCGCCGTGAAATGGCGATTTTGCGTGCCATGGGAGCAAGGCCTCGTCATGTTTTCTCACTCTTAATTAGTGAAGCCAGCTTGCTTACTGCTGCTGGTATTATTACTGGCGTTACTGGGCTGTATGCCATTCTTGCTATCGCGCAGCCGATCATCCAACAGCACTATGGAATACATCTCACCTTAAGCATCTTATCTACTTATGAGTGGATGCTATTAGGTTTCGTACAATGCGCTGGTATTGTGATTGGTTTCATTCCCGCACTCCGCGCCTACCGACAGTCACTGAGTGACGGAATGACAATAAGGATTTAATAAAATGTGGAAAAAAATACTCGCAAGTTGCTTGCTGGTCGTCGCATTCACAGCGCCTGTTATGGCCAGCGAAGAACCATTGAAGCTTGACTGGATTGACCTTGTTCCAGAAAAAGAGCGTAAATTGTTCGACAGTATAGGCATGCCTGCATCTGATCACAGTGGTGGCGCAGCGCAGCAGTCCAAGATTGGTAATGTTCGACCAGAACTGAACGGAAGCCAAGTTAAAATTCCGGGGTTTGTTATCCCACTTGAAGGTGATGCCGATACCGTCACCGAATTTTTATTGGTGCCATATTTTGGAGCTTGTATTCACGTGCCACCACCGCCTCCAAACCAGATCATTTACGTGAAGTTTCCGAAAGGCGCGCCTGTTCAAGAGTTGTGGGATGTCATATATGTGGTTGGAACGTTGAAAACCGAGACGATAAACCACGAACTGGCAGAAACGGCTTACGTTATTGAGGGATCAGAAATAGAAGCCTACGACGATATGTAATTTAAGTCGTCGATAAGCCTCGCTACACCTAAGGCGTCACACTGGCGCCTTTTTTAGCTTTGTGCTACACGATATAACGAGATAAATACGCTAATACGCCCACATAAATAACCAAAAGAAACGCTATCGACAGGTGCTTTTTGAGTTTACCTGCTTCTGAGAACTTCATAGCCCCTCCAAAATAACGATAACAATTTTAACAACTCATTATCATTTTGAATAGCCCTATTCGTTCAAAAACTGAGAACTCCTGTCTGGTCGCTTGGTCAGATAAGGTGTAAATTTAAACGTGCGAACCGCGCAGTTCTTGGTAGGAAAACGAATGGCAGACCCGACAAAGCAACCTGTTGTCATCGAACATCAGTCAGACACAAAAAAAAATACGCAACAAGAAAAGAAACAAGGCTACATAAAAGACAGTGCTAGTAAGGTAAAAACCATAGCCCAAATACACGGTCTTGACGCCTTACTGCAAACCGAACCGCCAGCCAAATCTGCGTTTGAAAGAGCCCAATTGCGAGAGCAAAGACGCCAAGAACAGCGACAAAAAAACTTAGAACAGATTTTAAAATTAGCGCACAGTTCATGCCGAGATGAGACAGCGGGAGAGCCAGACCAAGATTGGTTGCATCGATTTTTTGAGATGGCTCAAGACATCCATAACAGCGCGATGCAAAAGCTATGGGCTCAAGTGATGAAGCGTGAAGTGACAAATCCGGGCTCAACGTCCATGAAAGCGTTGAAAACCCTCAAAGATATGTCACCAAAGGAAGCACAAACTCTGCAAAGATCCGCCTCTTTAGCGTGCAGTTTTGGAGGGGATCACAGCAGAAAACTGCTGATTGGTTACAAAGCGCAAGGAGGCATATTTAGCTTCGGCAAGCGAGACGTCGCCAACAGCCTAAATATGGGAAGTTTTCAACTGCCGTATTCAAGCTTGTTGCTCTTAATTGAATTAGGGCTGCTGCACAGTGCCGAACTTGAATCTGGCGAAATTAGTATCGAGACACCGTTGGTCCTCACCTACCAAGGTAAAAACTTGTCACTGAACGTAAACAGTAAAGGTGTCCGCCTTTTATATTACCGCTTCACACCGACAGGTAATGAGCTCTGTACCTTACTCGGAAACAAACCACATGCCGAATACTACGATCAAATGCTTGCACTGTTAAATCATAGGTTTAGTGTCCATAGTGAAGCTAAAAGTACGGTTCATCATACCGTCTAGCCAGCTTGAGAAGCATTTGATCACCTATGATCCAAATACTTCTCAAGCTGCTCAAAGAGCTTTAGGTCACCTATGATCTAAATGCTTTTTTATCGGATCACACCGCGTTGTTTAAGATCGATTAAGCACAAATCCACCAGCTCATCGACACTCTTTTCTCCCGCGGGCAAATCGATTTCAGGGTTCTCTGGCGCTTGATATTCCGAATCAATACCAGTGAAATTAGGAATCTCTCCCGCACGGGCTTTACGGTATAAACCCTTAGGATCTCGACCTTCGCAAACCTCTAGAGATGCATTGACATACACTTCGATAAACTCGCCTTCTGGCAATAAATCGCGTACTAACTTCCGCTCTGCACGATGCGGTGAAATAAACGCCGACAGAACAATTAAACCCGCATCTGCCATCAACTTCGCCAGTTCACCAATACGACGAATGTTCTCGCGACGGTCCTGTTCAGAAAAACCTAAATCGCTACACAAACCATGTCGTACATTGTCACCATCCAATAAATAGGTGTGGTAACCCAGTGCTGCAAGGCGATTTTCCAACGCCCCTGCTACGGTTGATTTACCCGCTCCAGATAAACCAGTGAACCACAATACGGCAGGTTTTTGCTTCTTTAATTCAGCACGAAACTGTTTATCAACCGAATGCTGGTGCCAAACAATGTTTTCATCTTTTACCGTCGTTTCGGCAGTCATAACGTATCCTTGTAAATATCGGAATTAAAACGGGAAAAAGACCGGGATCAAAGTAAGTACTAATACAGAGTACACAATCGAAATTGGCACTCCAATTCTCACGTAGTCGGTCAATTTGTAATTTCCTACGCTGTACACCAGCAGGTTAGTTTGGTAACCGTAGGGAGAGATAAAGCTCGCACTCGCGCCGAACAAAACCGCCATGATGAATGGCATCGGATCCACGCCATAACCCACCGCCATGCTATAGCCGATAGGAAAAGAAAGCGCAGCCGCGGCATTGTTTGTCACCAATTCAGTGAGTACCAATGTCATGATATAAGTCGCCACCAAGGCACCAAATACTCCCCAGCCATTAAACGCTTCAATAAACATCACTCCCATTCTTTCTGACAATCCAGAAGAGATCATCAGTTGAGCAATAGACAAAGCGGAACCGACAATCACGACGATATCGATCGGAAAACGGCGGCGCAGTTCTGAAATCTGCACAATACCAAACGCAATAAGCGCGATAAGGTACGCAGCTAGACCTTTAATAATCGGTACTAACTCTAATAGAGCGCATCCAATTACGGCTGCAAAGCCCAGTAATACAATGGAAGACTTATTCGTATCAAGCCGAGCGCTAGAGTCCAAGTCATGCACTAAAACAAACTCTTTACGATGAGCTCGGCGTTCAGACTCAAAACGCTTTCCTGGAACCAGAACTAACGTGTCCCCAGGCGCTAAGGTAATACTACCCAAGCCACCTTCTAGGCGTTCGTGGCCTCGGCGAATCGCCACAACAACGGCATCGAATCGGTCGCGGAATCGGCTCTCTTTGAGGGTTTTGTAGCAAAATGTCGCCGACGAGCTCACCACAACTTCGATAAAGTTTTGCCCATTTAAGTGCTGCTGACCAAACAACTTGAGGCCCGGAATTTCTTGCAGGGTCGCGACGCTCTCAACATCGCCACAAAATAACAGGCGGTCTTTTGCATTGAGCACAAAATCCGGTCCCACAGAAGAAACAGTAACACCATCGCGCACCACTTCTGCAAGAAACAGTTTGCGCAGCGCACGTAAATTATTCTCGCTGATCGTACGCCCAACTAGCGGTGAGCCTGGCTCAACGCGAGACTCAAGAAAGTAAGGTAAATCTTCTTGACTTTGATCATCATAATTCGGTAGCAAGTAGCTCAGTGGGATAAGAATCAGCATCCCTCCCACCAGCACAGCCAAACCTATCATCGTAGGTGTAAAAAAGCTCAGGCTCGGTAAGCCTGCGTCTTCGACAAAGCTGTTGATGATTAAGTTAGTCGACGTACCAATCAAAGTTAACGTGCCACCAAAAATGGCGGCATAAGACAAGGGAATAAGTAATTTCGAAGGTGCATGCTGCTGATTACGCTTAATCGCCCCAATCAATGAGACAACCACAGCGGTATTATTCGTAAATGAAGAAAGCAAGGCGGTCGACACACCGAGCTTAGCAATCACGCTGCCTAACTGACCCTCAGAGATACTTCGGCTCACCCAACTGATCAGCAGTGTTTTTTCTAGAGCACAGGATGCAAGAATCAATAGAACCAGGGTTAACAATGAAGAGTTGGTAAAATTGGATGCGATAGTGGCTGAATCCATCATCCCAGCCATGAATGCAATAAAAGCGGCACCCGCAAAGACGTAACTAGGCTTAATTTTCGTGACAAGCAAGCAAGTGATAATGCCAAGCAAAATCGCTAACACAAACCCTTGTTCCCACATAGCCTTTCCTTACCAAATAGCCCCAAAGGGCACAACAACGACTCATTTATCCATGAAACACCGACAAACGAGTAAACAGACAAAAATCAGCGCAAGCGAAAAGAACATCAGAATGCTCGGTTTTCTTGGGCTCCACCGAAGCATTCTGGTATTAGGAGAATACCTAACGACATTTCGCAATTCAGTTAGGTAGCGACGCCCCAAGTACAACAGCAGACAGAGCCTGAAATTATCGTACTTGGGTAAGCCAGTTACTTTTTCAGAAACTGGCTGACGTCTTTTGCTTCCCAGTGTGGGAAGTGTTTACGGACAAGCGCATTAAGCTCAACTTCAAACGCAGAGATGCCCGTCAAATCGCGCTCAACCACGGCGAGGCTCTCTTTAACCATGCCGGCACCAACCGTCACGTTTGTCAGACGATCGATAATGATAAAGCCACCGGTATCTGCACAGTCTTGATAATTGTCCAGCGCGACTGACTCATTAAGAGACCATTCACACAAACCAATACCATTCAATGGCAGCTCTGCCGAGCTATGAGTCGAGAGATTATTAATGTCATATTGATGACGAATCGCTTCAACATGACCTACGGTTTTCTTACCTGCGATTTTGATGTCATAGTCACGACCCGGTTGCAGGGGGTGCTCTGTCATCCATACCACATCGGCAAGCAAATGGTTTGTGGTTTCCACTTGAGCATTATCTAGAACAATCAAATCGCCACGGCTAATATCGATCTCATCGCTTAGCGTCAGAGTGACAGCTAATCCGGCACGAGCTTCTTCGATATCACCATCAAAGGTCACAATACGAGCCACAGTTGACGTTTTACCCGATGGCAATGCTTTAATGGCATCACCGACTTTGATCGAACCAGAAGAAATGGTCCCCGCAAAACCACGGAAATCGAGGTTAGGACGATTAACGTATTGCACAGGGAAGCGGAATTCACCCGCGCCTTTTTCTTGATCCACATCGACCGTTTCAAGAAGCTCAAGCAATGATGGGCCTTTAAACCAAGTCAGGTTTTGGCCTTTATCCACCACATTGTCCCCTTCAAGCGCTGAGATCGGGATGATTTGAATATCAATATCCCCTGTCAGATTCTCAGAGAACTTCAGATACTCATCGCGGATCTCTTCAAAGCGCTCTTGGGAGTAATCCACTAAGTCCATCTTGTTGATCGCGACAACAAAGTGCTTCAAGCCCAACAGGTTGGAAATGAAAGAGTGACGACGAGTTTGATCGAGAATGCCCTTACGTGCATCAACCAGAATCACAGCTAAGTCACATGTCGATGCACCTGTAGCCATGTTACGTGTGTACTGCTCGTGTCCAGGAGTATCTGCAATGATGAATTTACGTTTCTGCGTCGAGAAATAGCGGTAAGCTACATCAATCGTGATCCCCTGCTCGCGCTCAGCTTGTAAGCCATCGACCAACAACGCAAGGTCAGGTTTTTCACCCGTGGTGCCCACACGTTGGCTGTCTGAATGCACTGCCGCTAGCTGATCTTCATAAATTTGTTTTGAGTCATGGAGTAAGCGACCGATTAATGTACTTTTACCGTCATCCACCGAGCCACAAGTCAAGAATCTAAGTAACGACTTGTACTGGTGTTGTGTTAAATAGCCTTCGATACCAAGCTCGGCTAATTGAGCTTCAACTGCACTGTTCATTATCTTTCCTTAGATCCTTTAGAAGTAACCTTGACGTTTCTTAAGCTCCATCGATCCTGACTGATCGTGGTCGATCGCTCGGCCTTGGCGCTCACTCGACGTTGCCACTAGCATCTCTTCAATAATGCCAGTTAAAGTGTTTGCTTCAGACTCGATGGCCCCGGTCAATGGATAACAACCAAGGGTACGGAAGCGCACACTCTTCTCTTCAATCACTTCACCCGGTTGAAGCTCCATACGATCATCATCAACCATGATCAGCATGCCATCGCGTTCAACAACTGGGCGTTTGTCCGCGAGGTAAAGCGGCACGATCTCGATGTTTTCTAAATAGATGTATTGCCAGATATCAAGCTCAGTCCAGTTAGACAGCGGGAATACACGAATGCTCTCACCCTTATTGACCTGGCCGTTGTACGTCTTCCATAGCTCAGGACGTTGGTTTTTAGGATCCCATGTATGGTTCTTATCGCGGAATGAATACACGCGCTCTTTCGCCCGTGATTTCTCTTCGTCGCGGCGCGCACCACCAAAGGCCGCATCAAAACCGTACTTGTTCAGCGCTTGTTTTAAGCCTTGAGTCTTCATGATGTCAGTGTGCTTAGAAGAACCATGAACAAACGGACTACAGCCCATGGCTAGACCTTCTGGATTCTTATGTACCAAAAGCTCAAAACCGTATTTGGCCGCGGTGCGATCACGAAATTCAATCATCTCGCGGAACTTCCAATCGGTGTCGACATGCAGCAATGGAAATGGAATCTTACCTGGGTAAAAAGCTTTACGCGCTAGGTGCAGCATCACTGATGAGTCTTTACCAATCGAATACATCATGACTGGGTTATCAAACTCAGCCGCAACTTCGCGGATAATATGGATACTCTCCGCTTCGAGTTGTTTAAGGTGAGTTAAACGTTGTTGGTCCATGTTTTGTATTTCCTTTTTAAGCTTGAAGGCGCATTACGTCTCTAATCTTTGGTCTGAAATTATATGGAGTTGGCAATAGCACTTTTGTTGAATTCAGTACTAGACAAAAACCAGTCTAACTTTTGAGACAGTCGCACTACCTCTCCGACAACAATCAAAGATGGCGATTGTGCTTCCTTCGATAAATCAGAGAGTTGGGAGAGTTCTCCCGTAAATACTTTTTGTTGAATCTGCGTGCCACGCTCAATAATGGCAATCGGAGTCGACGCTGAACGGCCATGCTTAATGAGTTGATTCTGAATATAGTGTGATTTCATCAGCCCCATGTAGATCACTAAAGTCTGATTCCCACGCGCCAACGTGGACCAATCCATCTCATCACTTTCTTCTTTCAAGTGGCCAGTCACAAAGATGGCCGATTGCGCATAATCACGATGAGTCAGTGGAATACCAGCATAAGCGGTTGCGCCAGCTGCTGCGGTAATGCCAGGGACAACTTGAAAACGAACGCCGGCATCAGCAAGCACTTCTAACTCTTCACCACCACGACCAAATACAAACGGATCCCCACCTTTAATGCGCACTACTTTGTAGCCCTGCTTGGCAAAATCCACCAAAAGCTGATTCGTCTTCTCCTGCGGCACACTGTGATGCCCAGCTCGCTTCCCAACGCACACCAAAATCGTATCGCTTGGAATCAATGCCATGATTTCTTCAGACACCAAGTAGTCGTACAAAACCACGTCAGCTTGCTGCAAGCAGTTCAGTGCTTTCACCGTCAGAAGTTCAGGATCGCCTGGTCCTGCACCTACTAAGGCGACTTCACCAGGCTGTAGCGATTGCTTTGCAAAACGAGTAACACCAGCGACTGGGTTGTCAGAAACTAACCGGGGCTTTGGTTTAGGAAAAGAAGTGACTGAATCGTTCGTTGCCATGTGCTTGCTCATCGTCCATTGATATCGTCATGCAAGCATTATGGCGGGGCGTTTATATTACCTGAAATTCTAAAATTTCATTTTTTATTCAAAAATCTGCTAAGAAGTTTTTGTTTGGTCTCATTCAAAAGCGTGAAAAAGTCGGCGGTTAATATGAATAAGGTTCAGTAAACTGATTAATGTTCACAGTTTTCTGTATCTTTATCATCGAGTTGCATCTGTGTTTGATACATTACGCAGTGCGATTTCCCCTTATCATTGAATTGGAGCACCAAATGAAAGTGGCAGTTCATCCTATTTCCCTCGCAGTATTAAGTGGCATGCTAACGCTTGCTGGCCCAACAATGGCCGATACCATCAAGCTTCGTATTATCGAAACCACCGACATTCACACCAACGTGATGGATTACGATTACTACAAAGACCAACCATCACAGCAAATCGGTTTAAGTCGCGCAGCGACAATAGTGAAACAAGCTAAGTCCGAGACAGAAAACACGGTACTAGTAGATAACGGTGATTTAATTCAGGGCAGCCCAATGGGCGATTACATGGCGGCGAAAGGGATTAACGCTGGCGAAATCCACCCGGTATACAAAGCGATGAACCAGTTGGATTACGATGTGGGTAACATTGGTAACCACGAATTCAACTACGGCCTTGAGTTCCTGAAAAACTCTATCGACGGTGCGAACTTCCCTTATGTTAGTGCTAACGTTTTCGACAAGAAGACAGGCGAGCACTACTTCAAACCTTATCTAATTAAAACGCACACGTTCAAAGACACTGATGGTCAAAGCCACGAAATCAAAGTGGGTTACATCGGCTTCGTCCCGCCACAAATCATGGTATGGGATAAGAAGAATCTAGAAGGAAAAGTCTTCGCTGAAGACATCACTGAGACAGCGAAAAAGCTGGTTCCTCAGATGAAGAAAGAAGGCGCAGACGTTATTGTGGCGATTCCACACTCAGGCATTTCTACTGATCCATACAAACTAGGCGCTGAAAACTCTGTTTACTACCTCACAGAAGTTGAAGGTATTGATGCGATTGCTTTTGGCCACTCTCACGCAGTCTTCCCAGGGAAAGACTTCGCAAACCTACCTGGTGTTGATATAGATAAAGGGACCATCAATGGTGTAACGTCCGTGATGCCGGGCCGCTGGGGAAGTCACGTAGGTGTGATGGATTTGATGCTAAAAGAGAAAGACGGCAGATGGCAAGTCGTCGAAGGCCAAGCAGAAGCACGCCCTATCTTCGATAAAGTAAATAAGAAGTCATTAGCTAAAGCCGATGCAGATATTGTGAAAGCGTTAGAAGAAGATCACAAAGGCACTCGTGAATTTGTAAACCAACCAATCGGCAAAGCAAATGATGTCATGTACAGCTTCTTGGCATTAGTGCAGGACGACCCCACCATTCAAATCGTTAACCTTGCTCAGAAAGACTACGTAGAACGCTTTATTCAAGGCGACCCAGACCTTTCTGACATTCCAGTACTGAGTGCGGCAGCACCATTTAAAGTCGGCGGTCGTAAGAACGATCCGAATAACTTTACAGAAGTAGAATCCGGTCAGCTCACCTTCCGTAATGCGGCCGATCTTTACTTATATCCAAACACCTTGGTTGCGATGAAAGTGAAAGGTAAAGAAGTTCGCGAATGGCTAGAGTGCAGTGCGGGTCAATTCAACCACATCGACATCAACAATCCTAAACCGCAATCTTTGATTGATTGGGATAATTTCCGTACGTACAACTTCGATGTTATTGATGGGGTTAACTACCAAATCGACGTTACCCAACCGCCGAAGTACGATGCGGATTGTAAAGTGATTAATCCAGATTCTCAGCGCATTGTGAATCTGACGTTCAATGGTAAGCCTGTCAATCCGAAGCAAGATTTCATCATCGCAACCAATAACTACCGTGCTTATAGCAATACTTTCCCTGGTACAGGCCCAGATTTCATTGCATTTGACGCACCAGATGAAAACCGCTCTGTCGTCGCCACTTATATTTCTCGCGTGAGTGAAGAAAAAGGAGAAGTGACACCAAGCGCTGACAACAACTGGTCTTTCGCACCGATTAAGTCCGATAACAAGCTAGATATTCGTTTCGAAACCTCCCCTAGCGATAAAGCGGCGCAGTTCATCAAAGAGAAAGGACAATACCCAATGAAGCGCGTGTCAACAGATGACATTGGTTTCGCGATTTATCAAATCGATTTGAATAAATAAGGTTGATTTGACAGCAACACTAAGCGGCTCTCATGAGCCGCTTTTTTGTTATCAATAAAACCCGTTAAAATAAAGAAAACCGTTTCTGAGTTATCACATGCACAGCGATCTTTTTTCAGACTTAGTCAAACATGGCTTTTTAGAGACAGAAGCAAACCAACTTATTGAAAATGGTGAGTTGCTCGAACTGCCTACACGCCACATTCTTAATCACCAAGGGGAGTTTAGCTCACACCTTTACTTCATCATTGAGGGGTTATGCCACGCAAGCTATCTTACTGAGCACGGCAAAGAATTCAGTAAAGAATTTTATTGGGAGAAGGACTGGGTTATCGGGTTTGAGAGCATAATAAAGGACCAACCTTCGCCTTACTTATTGGAAACGCTGAGCGCTTGTCAGCTATTTTGCTTGCCAATTGAAACGTTGCATCACTGGCGAGCAGAAAAGCACGCCATTTACTTAAAGCTACTCGAAAACCAACTGGTTAATAAAGAGAACAAAGAACGCTTTATGTTGCTCTACTCTCCAGAAGAACGATATCAATTATTTTGCGCTCATTACCCAGATTTAAAGCAACGTATTACCGATAGTCAAATTGCGGCCTACCTCGGCATTACGCCAATCAGTTTGAGCCGAATCAAAGCGCGCTTAACCAAAGATCACACTCTCAAATAAACTCAAAAAAGAAAAAAGCTCTTCAAACGAAGAGCTTTTTCTCTGCTATTTGAGCTATTTAAGAATTCGCGCCCGGAATTGGCGCCCTTTCATCTTGCCGTTACTAATGGTCTGTAGAGCCTTTTTAGCCACAGACTTTTCGACGGCAACATAAGCGCGTACAGGGAACAGGTGAATCTTTCCGACTTGAGAGCCTGGAATACCATTTTTTCCTGTCAAACAACCTAAAATATCACCCGGTCGTACTTTCTGTTTCTTACCGCCATCAATGTTAATCGTAACCATCTTCGCTTGGTATGGCTGCTGATTTGATTTGGCAGGCAATGTTGCTGGTACCACGTCCATCTCTAGGTATTCTTCAATACGAGCTACACGTAAACCGTCTTTCTCACCAAAAAAGCTGAACGCTAAACCTTTACTACCCGCACGACCTGTACGACCAATACGGTGCACATGAACCTCAGGATCGCGCGATAGCTCAAAGTTAAAGACAGCATCAAGATTATCAACGTCCAAACCACGCGCTGCAACGTCTGTTGCAACAAGGATAGACACACTCTTGTTAGCAAACTGCACCAATGCTTGGTCGCGTTCACGCTGCTCTAAGTCCCCATGGATATCGATAACGCTGAATCCTTTGTGATGCAACTCATCTGCGACACTTTGCACTTCTTTTTTGGTATTACAAAAAACCACCGCGGACTCTGGCTGGTGAGTCAGCAGCAAATTCGCCAATGCTTCATCACGTGCTTCCGAGCCTTCAACTTTATAGAAGTACTGCGCAATGCTTGAGGTATCATGCGTCGATTCCACCTTAATCACTTCCGGTGTCTGCATTATACGCTGCGCAATTTGCTCAATTTTTTCTGGAAAAGTAGCACTGAAAAGTAGAGTTTGACGCTGCTTTGGCGCTGCATCGATGATTGCATCTAATGCGTCTTGGAACCCCATGTCCAACATGCGATCAGCTTCATCTAGCACCAAGGTATTCAGTTCGCTAAGATCAATTCGGCCTTTTTCAAGGTGATCCAAAATACGACCAGGAGTACCAACTAGGATATGCGCACCATGCTCCAGCGAACCAATTTGTGGCCCCATAGGCATCCCACCGCAGAGAGTAAGCACTTTAATATTATGAATGCCGCGACCTAAAGTACGAATTTCCTTCGCTACTTGGTCTGCAAGCTCACGCGTTGGACACAATACTAATGACTGGACACGAAAGCGTTTGACGTTGAGGTTCGATAAAACCCCTAAACCAAATGCAGCGGTTTTACCTGAGCCCGTTTTACCCTGCCCGATGACATCACGATGTTTTAGGATTGCAGGCAAGCTCAAAGCTTGAATTGGCGTCATGTGGGTATAGTTCAGGGAATCAAGTGTGGCAAGTAACGCTGGGTTAAGCCCTACTTGATCGAATGTTTGTTTGCTCACGGGGATATCCTCAGGTGAGATGGAAAGAGGGCACATTATCACCAGATTTGGTGGGAAAACCAGTGCTAATTAACCTTTGTTAATGAGTATGAGCTCAAAACAAAGTAAAGTCAGTCACTCTATTCTCATTACGGATGACAACATGCTCACTTGGATTACTTTGCCCTTTGCTCAGCTAACAACCACACAGCTGTATGAAATGATGAAATTGCGTGTGGATGTATTCGTTGTTGAACAAACCTGCCCTTATCCTGAACTTGATGGTAAGGACACACTCGAAGGCGTTTATCATCTAATAGGCTATCACGGTGATGAACTGGTTGCTTGCGCACGATTACTGCCCGCAGGCACTACGTATGACAATGTGAGTATTGGTCGAGTGGTGACAAAGCAGACCGCGCGAGGCGGTGGCTTAGGTCATAAGTTATTGGACAAGGCATTGGCACAATGCGAAACATTATGGCCAGGGCAGACAATAGATATAGGTGCTCAAGAACACCTCATCCAGTTTTATGCAAGTCATGGATTCAAGGTTATCTCAGAGTGCTACCTTGAAGATGGTATCCCTCATGTGGATATGCGGAAAGAATCCGTAGCGCTATAAGTTTCAATTCGATTGGTTACTATGAAAACTAATCGAATTAAAAAACTAACTAAAAAGACGCGATATATTCGCGTCTTTTCATTTGAAGCGTTTACTTGTTACGCCCAAAGGTCCCATCCGACAAACGGAAAAACATAACGGACCGCCCGCTTTTTTCCAGCTGTAGCATATCTAACTCGCCTTCGTCACTAAGCTTAAAGCGAATCAACTGTCCCTGCTTTATTTGGCTTAGCGGCTTATCACTGCCTTCTATTTTGACCAGAGCGCTAAGATCCGCCATAGAGAGCTGATTACTTCTGAAAACCTGCGCTAATGTATCACCATTTTTAACCGTGTACTCTTTCCAGTCTTCAGATTTCGGTCCAGAGTTCTGAGAGGTTCTCTGCTGGCTTAAACTCTGCGCGTTCAGCTCAATCGCTACGCGTTGATGATCGACCTCAGTCTGCTCAACTGGTTGATCTGTTTTATTTGGCAAAGGAATAACAAGGAGTACCAGAATCAATGGCACTAAGACCATCAAAGCACGCTGATGAAATTTAGGCAGACGCAACCAAAACGGCTTAACAGGCTGTATACGCTCCAACCATTGCTCTTTGTTGAACGGCTGCTTCCAGTCGATAGCAGCGAATTTTTGTTTAACCAATTCGACATAGTCGACTTGCTGCTTTTTCTTTCTGCGACGATTCATTGTAATGAGTCCCTTAATACTTCTACGGTCAGTATAAAAATACCGACGCGGAGAGTATATGTTTTTCACCAAACTAAAATGGAATTGGGATTAAATTAGCAGAAATTTCACTTGGAGTAAGAGATAAGTCACAACCTGGCCGCCTCAATTAAGCATTCAGTCGCAATCATTTAAACCTAAGCTCGAAACTGATATCCTGTTACTTTTATCACTCCTAATAAGAGCGACATTCATGTCTGAAATTAAATTTGAAACTGCAGAACAAAAAGCAAGCTACGGCA
>NZ_JAWOVM010000020.1:0-65488 GCF_033339895.1 Vibrio sp. 1751 | reverse complement strand
CTTCCAAATCAAAATTAGTCAAAGAAAAAGGCAAAAAAGTTGTACTTTTTTACGCTTAACATACAGAGCATTAGCCAGAATCATTTTTGATCTATTATCCTATTGGAAATGCTCCCACGAATTGTAATTCAAAATGAAAAATTACCAACTGGTTTTAGCCTCAACCTCCCCTTTTCGTAAACAACTGCTTGAAAAGCTCTCACTACCATTCGTTTGTTTATCACCTGATTGCGATGAAACACCTTTTGACCAAGAAACGCCAACTGAACTTGTGCAGAGACTGGCCCAAGAGAAAGCAATATCTTGCCAGACGGATAAAGCAAGTTTAGTTATCGGCAGTGACCAAGTTTGTGTCATTAATGGTGAAATCGTTGGCAAGCCTTTAAATAGAGATAACGCGATAAATCAACTTTTGGCTCAAAGTGGAAAAGTCATCACTTTCTATACTGGTCTTGCGGTACATAACACCGTGACAAACCATACAGAAGTCGGCTTTGATTCTTTCGAGGTGCACTTTAGAGATTTAACGCTTGAACAAATCGAACGCTACGTCGACAGGGAAGAACCTTTTTACTGCGCAGGCAGCTTTAAAAGCGAAGGCATGGGAATTTGTTTGTTTACGAAATTAGTTGGTAAAGACCCGAACACACTTGTCGGACTACCATTGATTGATTTGATTGATATGTTGCATGTTCAAGGACTCGATGTCCTTTAACCCAAATACGATAAAAGGGAGCCACAGGCTCCCTTTTGCATCCGCGAGGAAAACATGGTTACGCGTTTCTTAAACCCGCCAACACTTTTTCTAGTTTCGGTTCCATCGGTGCGTTGATTTCCATCCACTCATCATTTGATGGGTGTTGGAACTTGATGTTTGCCGCGTGTAGGAACAAACGATCTAAACCAACTTGACCTGTGTAAGCGTCAAAGCGACGATCACCGTAGCGATCATCCCAAGCGATTGGGTGACCAGTGTATTGCGTATGAACTCGTATTTGGTGAGTTCGACCAGTAATCGGACTCGCCTGAATCAATGTAGCTTGTTCGAACTTTTCCAAAATCTTAAAACGCGTTTCTGACGGCTTACCATTAGGGTTAACACGAACAATACTGTTCACTTCGTTTTTGAGCAGTGGCGCGTTCACAACCTTACAACTGCTTTTCCATTGCCCCATGACAAGAGCTAAGTAAAACTTCTTTACTGTCTTTTCACGAAACTGGGCTTGCAAGTGACGAAGTGCAGAACGCTTCTTAGCAACCAGCAAAATCCCTGAAGTATCACGGTCAATACGATGCACAAGTTCAAGAAAGCGAGCTTGAGGACGCAGAGCCCTAAGCGCTTCAATCGCACCAAACTTTAAACCACTGCCACCATGCACAGCGGTGCCAGATGGTTTGTTTAGAATCAACATATGGTCATCTTCGAAGATAATCATATTTTCCAACTCAGCGACTTTGTTAAGTTTCGTACTTGGTGCGACATCGTCATCTTTTTTCTCGACGGTCACCGGTGGAATACGAACGAGATCGCCTACTTTTAACTTGTACTCTGCTTTTATACGCTTTTTATTTACGCGCACTTCGCCCTTACGCACAATTCGGTAAATCATGCTTTTAGGAATGTCTTTTAATTGGTTGCGCAAAAAATTATCAATGCGCTGACCCGCCATATCTTCGTCGATGTCGACGAACTGGACTTTTGTTCTTATTTCGTTCATGGGCGGTATTGTAAACTCAATTTCGTGCGACTTCACATTATTCTTGTCGTAAAAGAAACACTCGGTGGCACAAACTGGTCTAAATTTCGCCAAGCTTTTGTTTAAATTATTAAAACTCTCAATCAAGTTCTCAATTTGTTTTCTGTCTTGAACAGTTTGCACATCTCAATTGCTTATGAAACAGCCAGTTATAAAATAGAAATTTTGAGTTTAGCGGCAAATTTTCTATCGTTTGCGTGAAAGCAGATTGCTGATAGCCACGCGCACTGCTATAGTTCACAGCTGCTAAGGAAGGTTTGGTTACATTTTATTCATTACCAATCATTTATCCTCAAGCAATGTGAGTAGATCGTTGAAGGTCGAGTGCAGCATTGGCGTGAGACACATCGAATTCAACACTCTTGCCACCCTACTCCTCGCATATTCACGTTGAGTACCTACCGCCCAAATAGCGGGTCACAAGTCTACGTTTCCAACAGAAACCACAAGAGGCTTGTGATGACTGAAGTGCCCGAGAGCATCCCCTTCCAGCCGGGAGGCTGCAAAATACAAGCCATGGGATCAGGCACCGTGAAAGAGCGAAAAAACAGTGGCAAGTCGACAAGAAAGATATAAAAGAAAAGACAACGAGAATTTTCAATGAAAAGAATGTTAATTAACGCAACTCAAAAAGAAGAGTTGCGTGTCGCTCTGGTTGATGGCCAGCGACTTTTCGATCTTGATATCGAGAGTCCAGGACATGAATCTAAAAAAGCGAATATCTACAAAGGACGTATCACACGTATCGAACCAAGCTTAGAAGCCGCATTTGTTGATTACGGCGCCGAGCGTCACGGTTTCCTCCCTCTTAAAGAAATTGCCCGCGAATATTTCCCTGAAGGTTACACCTACCAAGGTCGTCCAAGCATCAAAGAAGTGCTAACGGAAGGCCAAGAAGTTATCGTTCAAGTGGAAAAAGAAGAACGTGGAAGCAAGGGCGCTGCTCTTACTACTTTCATTTCTCTTGCTGGTAGTTACCTTGTTCTGATGCCTAACAACCCTCGTGCTGGCGGTATTTCTCGTCGAATCGAAGGTGACGAGCGTACTCAACTAAAAGCCGCATTAAGTACTTTGGAACTGCCTCAGGGCATGGGCCTAATCGTACGTACTGCTGGCGTTGGCAAGAGTGCTGAAGAACTTGAGTGGGATTTGAATGTACTACTTAACCACTGGGGTGCAATCAAAGGTGCAGCGGACTCTAACCCTGCTCCATTCTTAATCCACCAAGAAAGTAACGTTATCGTTCGTGCAATCCGTGACTATTTGCGTCGTGATATTGGCGAAATCTTAATTGATAGCAACACCATCTACGAACGTGCAAAAGAGCACATTCAATTGGTGCGCCCTGATTTCCTTAACCGCGTTAAGAAATATGAAGGCGAAGTTCCACTATTCAGCCACTACCAAATCGAAAGCCAAATTGAATCGGCTTTCCAACGTGAAGTGCGTCTGCCATCTGGTGGTTCTATTGTTATTGACCCGACTGAAGCACTAACGTCTATCGATATCAACTCTGCTCGTGCAACCAAGGGCGGTGATATTGAAGAAACAGCTCTAAACACGAACCTAGAAGCAGCCGACGAAATTGCTCGCCAATTACGTCTACGTGACTTGGGTGGCTTAGTGGTTATCGACTTTATCGATATGACCCCGGTTCGTCACCAACGAGAAGTAGAAAACCGTCTACGTGAAGCCGTTCGTCTTGATCGCGCTCGTGTACAAATCGGTCGTATTTCTCGCTTTGGTTTGTTGGAGATGTCACGCCAGCGCTTGAGCCCTTCTCTTGCAGAAGCAAGCCACCACATCTGTCCTCGCTGTAGCGGAACTGGTGTCGTTCGCGACAACGAATCTCTAGCACTTTCTGTACTTCGTTTAATTGAAGAGGAAGCGCTAAAAGACAACACAGCACAAGTACTTGCAGTCGTACCTGTGCCAATCGCCTCTTACTTATTGAACGAAAAACGTCGTTCAGTAAACCATATCGAACGCATTCAAGAAGTGAAAATTACGGTTGTTCCTAACTCTGATATGGAAACACCGCACTTTGAAGTTATCCGTGTTCGTGAAGGCGAAGAGTTCGATCTGATTTCTTACTTACTTCCTAAGAAACTGGAAGCGATGAAAGAAGCAGAAGGTAAAGAGCCAGCGGAAGTTGACGTAAAACCAAAACGAAT
The DNA here is from genome assembly GCF_033339895.1 of Vibrio sp. 1751. Taxonomy (NCBI): domain Bacteria; kingdom Pseudomonadati; phylum Pseudomonadota; class Gammaproteobacteria; order Vibrionales; family Vibrionaceae; genus Vibrio; species Vibrio sp. 1751. Next base: position 61,557 of record NZ_JAWOVM010000020.1, on the reverse strand, counting down.
TGAAGAGCCAGTTCTTAAAGGCTTTGCTGCTCCGTCTCAAACCGCACCTGCACCAGCAGCTAAACCAGATCCTGAGGCGAAGAAGAAAGAACAGAAAGTTGAACAAGAAGAGAAACCTGGATTGTTCAGCCGTCTGTTTAAAGCACTTGGTAGCTTCCTATTCGGTGGTTCTGAAGAAACAAAAGAAGAACAGAAACCTCAGGAAGAGAAAAAACCAAATCGCGATAATCGACGTAACAAACGTGATCGCAACGATCGTCGTCGCAATAACAACCAGCGCGATAATCGTGATAACCGCGACAATCGCGACAACCGACGTCGTCGTAAGCCTCGTGATGAGCAGGCTAATGAGCAAAACGAAGCTCAACAACAAACAAATAAACCGCAAAACCGTAACCAAAAGCGTAAACCTAAAGCTCAACAGGCAGATAAAGCCCAAGAGCAGAAAGCAAACGTAAAAGTAGCGGAAAAAGGTCTGCAGCTAGCAGCGGAAGCTCGTACTGAAACAAAACCAGAAGAGAGCAAACCGAAGCAGCAAAATGCGAAAGCAGAAAAAGTGAAAGAGCGCCGCCAACGTCGCAAATTGAACAAGTCTGTACGCGTTAAGGACCAAGAAGCGATTGAGAAGAAAGCCGAAGAAACAGCGGTTAAGACTCAAGAAACGGTTGAAGCTAAAGTTGAAAAGCCAACAGAAGCAGCGGTAGAGGCACAGCAAGACAACAAGCAAGCAGAGTCTAAGCAACGTCGTAATCGTCGTTCGCCACGTCACCTGCGTGCAAGCGGCCAGCGTCGTCGCCGTGGCCGTGATCGCCGCCCTAACCCGTTCCGCCTACGTAAGGGAGGTGTCGCTTCTCCTGAAATGGCTATGGGTAAAGTAATGCCACGTTACATTCCGAAACCAGCACCTAAGAAGGAAGAGCGAGTTAAGGAAGAAGCTGTAGCAGCAGTACCTACAATCCAAGGTGGCTTTGCGTGTCCAGAAATGGCAATGGGTAAAGTGATTATTCGTCGCGAGCAACCTGTCGTAACAGATGCTCCAGTTGTTGAACACAAGGTTCAAGAAACCGTGGAAGCTCCAGCAGTAGAAGCACCTGTTGTGGAAGCAGTAATCGCAGAAAAAACTGAATCGGCAGTAGTAGAAACAGCCTCTGTAGAGCCTATCGTTGAAACTCCTGCAACTGAACATGCTGAACCGGTTGATGCCATTGTAGAAACGGCACCAGCTGAAGAGCCTGTGGTTGAAGCAGCAAAAGAGATTGCAGCCGAAGCGCCAGTAGCTAAACCAGAGCCTAAAGTCGAAGCCATCAAAGTTGCTGCTAAGCTAAACGCTAGCGCACCGATGACGAAAGCACCTGGCCCTCAAGAGCTACGCGAAATCACGGTTGCAGCAGCGCCGTTCAAAACCGAACGTTACCAAGCTAAAGGTGCAGGTAGCCAAGTGGCTAAAAACCGTGCATCGGCAGAGATGACAAAGCCTAACTTTAACTAGGCTAAATCATTACGTTCAACTGCTTAACGGCATAAATAAATTAAAGGCTACCATCTGGTAGCCTTTTTTATCTTCATATTTGCCCAATAAATTGTTCATATAAATACCAATTCGTGATCACATTTGTACGCCATTATTCGTATCATTCTTGAACTTAATCACACTTTTCGGTAGCATGCGCCGACTCAAGTTTTCGACACCATTCTGATGCTGCTCTTTTAATACTACGGTTTACACTGCAATGTTTGATTAGAAATCAACCACTCAGTGGCTTGTGCAAGTACGAATATGTGTCGGGTTTAACTCATTGCAAAGAGAACTTAAAAACAAACATGTTCGAATTTCCCCAATTTTCTAAGCACTCCGTAAAAAATGATGTGCTATCAGGCTTAACCGTTGCGCTAGCATTGGTTCCTGAAGCTGTCGCATTTGCGTTCGTCGCAGGCGTAGATCCGATGGTCGGTCTTTACGCTGCATTCATCGTTGGTCTTATTACTTCCATTTTCGGTGGTCGTCCCGGCATGATCTCTGGTGCAACAGGTGCCATGGCAGTCGTAATGGTTTCGCTTGTCGCGACTCACGGTGTCCAGTACCTATTCGCAGCCATCATGCTCGCTGGTATACTTCAAATTGCCGCTGGTATGTTTAAATTGGGTAAGTTCATCCGTATCGTGCCTCACCCTGTGATGATTGGTTTTGTGAACGGTCTGGCTATTGTTATCTTCCTAGCTCAGTTGGGTCAGTTTAAAGCGCCAGATATCAACGGCATGCTTACTTGGCTACCACAAGACCAAATGCTACTAATGCTTGGTTTGGTTGCGCTAACTATGGCAATCATTCACTTTCTACCAAAAATCACAACGGCTGTACCCTCTTCACTTGTTGCAATCGTAACGGTGACTGCTTTAGTGGTTGGTTTGGATCTGGAAACTCGCACTGTTGTTGACTTCCTGCGTACAATGTCTGGTGATGAAGCTGCAACACTCGCAGGTTCACTACCAACCTTCTCTATTCCTGCGGTACCATTTACACTAGAGACACTACAAATCATTCTTCCATACGCGATCATTCTCGCGGCCATTGGTCTAATTGAATCTCTACTAACACTGACAGTTTTAGATGAGATGACGAATACTCGTGGTCAATCTAACCGCGAATGTATCGGTCAAGGTATGGCAAACATGACGTGTTCTGTGTTTGGCGCGATGGGTGGTTGTGCGATGATTGGTCAGTCGATGATCAACGTAAACTCAGGTGGTCGTGGCCGTCTATCTGGTATCGTTGCGGCTATCGCTCTATTGATGTTTATCTTATTCGCTTCTTCGCTAATTGAAATGATCCCACTCGCTGCTCTGGTTGGTGTGATGTTCATGGTTGTCATTGGTACATTCGAATGGGCAACATTTAAGCTAGCACGCCGCGTACCGAAGCAAGACTTCTTCGTTATTGTTCTTGTGACCGTTGTTACTGTTCTTACTGACCTTGCTGTTGCCGTAGCGGTTGGTGTTATCGTTTCTGCATTAATGTTTGCATGGCAACACGCTAAGCACATCTATGCCGACACGTGCTTAAACGAGGAAGGTTCAAAAGAGTACAAGATTCACGGCCCTATTTTCTTTGGCTCTGCGGCTAACTTCCTGGAGTTGTTTAACGCGCCTGAAGATCCAAAAGATGTGATTGTCGATTTTGCAGACTCTCGCGTGACTGATCACTCTGCAATTGAAGCCATTGAAACACTGGCTGAGCGTTACAATGCTCAAGGTAAAACGCTGCACCTTCGTCACCTAAGCCCAGATTGTCGTAAACTTTTGGACAAAGCTGGCAGCTTGGTTGAAATTAACGTGAAGGAAGACCCAAGCTACAAAGTCGCAACCGACATACTAGCGGGTTAACACGAATAAAAAGGGATGAGCTGAGCTCATCCCTTTTTCTATTGTCTTCAAGCACGGCGATTATAGCTTCTTCAAAATTGCGTCTGATGCCTCTTCGATTAAATCAAGCACCAGTTCAAAGCCATCTTCCCCACCATAATATGGGTCAGGGACTTCGTCGTAACCTGACCCAGAATGACTTAAAAATAACGATACTTTGTGTCGATACTTCAACGGACAGATATCCAATAAATCGGCCAAATTTGCTTTATCTGCGGCTAATATAAGGTCAAACTTTTCAAAGTCATCAATGGTGACTTGGCGCGCTTGCATTCCTTTAAAAGAATAACCTCGCTGCTTTCCTGCTGCCATCGCTCTTGAATCCGGTCGGTTTCCTGCGTGGTAGCCAATTGTACCTGCCGAATCAACCTCTACTTCAACGCCTAGCTTTTGAGCTTTCGCTCTTAACACTGCCTCTCCAGTTGGTGACCGACAAATGTTTCCCATACAAACAACAAGTATTTTCTTCATTTTATTCCCTGAATTATCGGTGGTTTTTCTTCACGATATGTTGATCTATCATAGCGAGATAAATCAATGAACCCAAATTAGCTTGGGCACAGCACGAAAAGGAATTGAGGAAGTATTATGTCTATCGAAGAAAATAAAGAAGCACGCCATAAAGCTCGCCAACAAAAAGTCAAAGAACAGGTAGACGCAAAAATCGCTGCTGCTCAAGAGGAAAAAGGTCTGCTACTGATCATTACCGGAAATGGTAAAGGTAAATCGACATCAGGATTCGGTACGATCGCACGCGCAGTGGGTCATGGTTTGAATTGTGCTGTCGCGCAGTTTATTAAAGGTACTTGGGACAACGGTGAGCGCAACCTACTTGAGAAACTCGGCGTTGAATTCCAAGTAATGGCAACCGGCTTTACGTGGGAAACTCAAAACAAAGCCGCTGATACCGAAGCAGCGCAAGGCGTATGGCAAGAATGTAAGCGCATGCTGCAAGACGACTCTATCGATGTCATCTTGTTTGACGAGCTAACTTATATGGTGAGCTACGGCTACATCGACTTAGACGAAGTGGTCGAAGCGCTGAGCAACCGACCTAAAATGCAGTCGGTTATTATTACTGGGCGTGGCGCACATCGAACCCTGATTGAAATGGCCGATACCGTTTCTGAAGTGAAAAATGTAAAGCACGCATTTGAATCTGGCGTAAAAGCCCTCAAAGGCGTCGATTGGTAACACTCACAGAGTAATTTAAAAAGGGTTGGCAAAATGCCAACCCTTTTGGTTTTCACGCACGGTTAGTTGAAAAGATTCTTCAATAAACCATCGACCGCATCTTTGGTTTTCTCGTCTTTGATTTTGTCCGTTAGCTTCTCTACGCCACGATCGATTTCTTTCTGAGCTTTCTGCTTCAGAACATCATCGAATACGAGCTTGAATTTAGGATCTGCCCACTTACCAGACACATTGATTGGAATCGTGATGTCTTTCAGCTCATCTATATCTTTACCGCCCTGGCCTTCTAAGCTGCCTACAACTGACGTGCTGATAGTAAAGTCGACTGTTTCATTGATGTAGTTTGCGGTACCTTTACCGCGAACACGTAACAATGGAGACTGAGCTTGCATATTATCCGTTGATACAACACCTTTGTTGAGTTTCAATGTCGCCGTCATCGCACTGAAGTCTGTTTTCTTAGCTTCATTGGTGCCTTCAACTTTTTGCCCTTTAAATTTCGCATAGTTTTCACGAATCAACTGAGCAACGTTGATGCCATTCACCGCACCGTCAGCAAAATTGATAACAACCGTACCAGATAGATTCTTCTTGATACCGGTAGGCGTGAGACTCTTACCTGTAACATTCACATCAATGTTACCTGTCCCTTCAAGTTTGTCGTTTTCAGCAACGTCTATAAGTAGCGGTTGAACTTTCACGCCTTTGATTGACTTTTTAACACTGTAAGTCGCTGGTGATTGGCGTGCATCTAACTTCGCTGTCGCTGAGATTGAGCCTTGGTACAACTTCGAACTAAAAGATGTAAGCTCAAACACGCCACGATTTACAGTGAAGCTCGTTTTTACCGCTTCCATCTTCGCATTTGCCGCTTTGAATTTGTCGATGGTAATGTCACCCTTTACATCTAACGTTTTCAACGCAGACAAATCAGGCTCAACCTCAGGTCCGGCAGGAGCACTCTCGCCACCAGAAGCAGGCTTATTACCTTCGGCAGCTTGCTTATCTAACCCTAAGAACTCATCAAGATCGATATTGGGGCTATGGAGAGCAAAGCGTACTTTAGGAATATCACCGAGTGTCACATCTGCCTTACCATCTAGGGCGATAGCATTCGCTGTTAACTTCTCTAGAACAAAACTCAGATGGTTTTTCGTTAGGTCGAAAGACAGATCAGACACCATGTCGACTTTCATCGGGGACTGAGGTAAGGCATCACCCTCAAAAGTCGATTTAAGAGTTAACTTATCCAACTGTACTTTGCTGATAGCCTTGTCCACGCTAAGTTGACCAGCACCCTGCATATCTAACTTCATACCACCAGCGTCACCCTTAATGGCATAAGTCAGGTTATTTACTTTATCGAATTCAAACGTGTCTAAACCGATCGTTGCCGATTCAATTTTATTGGCAGGGTCAGAGTATGTCGCATCAAAGTTGATGTTCTTTAGCGCGTAGTTTGCCAAACCTTTTTCTAGCTTAAAGTCTGCCTGACCTTTCGCGGTGAACTTTTGGTCGTTCATTTCGCCCTTCACGCCAAAATCAGCCGTTGTCCAGTTGTCAAAAGCGAATTCGGAAAGGTTTAATGAAATATCATAAAGTTTGGTGTAACTACCGGCTTGCTTATCCTGCATTTCTAATGAACCGTTAGAAACCGTAACGCCAGCAAGATTAATACTCCACTCAGAACCAGAAGTTTGCGTTTCACCATTTTGCGTAGGCGCAGCATTGCTCTCTTGTTCTGCTTGTTGTGTTTGGGCTTTCGTCAATGCATCAATATTCTTGCTGCCATCTTTCTTGGTTTCAATGTAGAACTCAGCACCATCAAGCGTGACGTTTCCAATTTCAAGCTGTTGACTAAAAAGTGGCATAACAGAGATGTCTACACCAACGGTATCAACTTTGAATAAATTGGGTTTACTAAAGCCTTGTGGGTTTCGCAATTCTGTATGTCCCAACTCAAAGCCAATCGATGGGAAAAATTGCCAACTGATATCCCCTTCAATCACCAACTCTAATCCCGTTTGCTTTTGTGCTTGCTCAACAATAAGGGGTTTAAACTGATTCGGATTGACGAAGATGGTTAACGCTAAAATTGCGACCAAAATGACCACAATCGGTATTGCTAGAATTAAGAGCAGTTTCTTCATTTGTTTTTCCTTGCTCGAGTGTTTTTACAATTATAAGCGCAGACTCCATTTACCGCTGACAGTTCCACAAAAGCGTGAAAAGTGTCTGGTTTTAACCTGCAACTGACTAATTTAAAAACAAAAAAAGAAGTGGCACTTAAGGTGCCACTTCTTCTCCTAAAAATAAAGCGATATAGCCGTCTATAGGCTTAAGCTTTCAAAAGTCTTGCAATGTGAGCTTTTAATACATCAATTGCGATACGGTTTTTACCACCGCGAGGAACAATAATGTCCGCATATTGCTTAGAAGGTTCGATAAACTGCATGAACATCGGACGTACTGTTTGTTGGTATTGCTTAAGAACAGACTCCATAGTTCGGCCTCGTTCTTCCACATCACGCTTAACACGGCGAAGCAAGCAAATATCTAACGGTGTGTCCATAAATACTGTCGCATGCATCAAATCACGAAGACGAGGGTCTGTAAGAAGAAGGATACCTTCTAGAATGATCACCTTTTTAGGTGTCATTGTGGTGGTGTTAATTGTTCTTGTGTGCTCAGTGTAGCTGTACTCAGGCACTTCTACTGCTTCACCACGTACCAGTTTTTCTAGGTGCTCACACAGTAGGTCGTGGTCCAACGCACTCGGGTGATCGTAGTTCGTCTTTACTCGCTCTTCCATGCTTAGGTGGCTTTGGTCGTTGTAGTAGCAATCTTCCGTGATGACACCGATTTGATGATCGCCTACTTTCGCGCGAAGCTCATTATAAATAGTGCTCGCGATCAGACTTTTTCCAGAAGCAGAAGCGCCAGCAATACCTACGATGACGCATTGATTATTATCAGACATTAGTTTGCACCCGATGATGATTTCTAGTCACATAAAAAGATAAACTGTCTGATTATAGGGAGTTCACCCCATAGTTACTAGTTGGAATTAGGGTTTAGTCATAAGTTTCTGCCTGCTCAGAGGATTAACCTCCGAGCAAACGTTAAAATGTGCAATTATCAACCAACAGGCATAGTAAACTTAGTTCACCATTGTAAAGCTAATCGCATCTGGTTTTGCTTTGCCTTGCCAAAACATCGTGCTACATACGCGATCGGCAAGTTGCTTATAATACCCTGCATGCTCACTTTCTGGGCGTCTTGCTACCGTTGGCACGCCAGCGTCAATATCTTCTCGCATAGAGATATGAAGCGGAATTTGTCCTAACAATGCTAAGCCAAATTCTTGCGACATTTTTTCAGCTCCGCCCATACCAAAAATATGCTCTTTCGCGCCACATTGACTACAAATGTGATAACTCATGTTTTCCACAACACCAATAACCGGGACATGGACTTTGTTAAACATTGCCGCTCCCTTCCTTGCATCGGCAAGGGCTAAATCTTGCGGTGTTGTGACTAGCACGCTACCTGTTACCGGAATTTGTTGTGACAGAGTCAATTGAATATCCCCCGTACCTGGCGGCATATCAATCACCAAATAATCCAAATCTGGCCAATCTGTTTCAGTTAATAACTGCGACAACGCTTTTGAAGCCATTGGACCGCGCCATATCGCCGCTTCTGATTTATCCACCAAATAACCGATAGAATGAGTATAGATGCCGTGAGCAAAAATGGGTTCCATCCACTTGCCATCACGAACTTCTGGTTTAGAATCTTCTTGCCCCAACATCATAGGTACAGACGGACCATAGATATCTGCATCCAACAATCCCACTTTCGCCCCAGATTGAGCAATCGCCAACGCTAAGTTAACTGCGGTAGTAGATTTACCAACGCCACCTTTCGCAGAACTGACGGCAACGATGTTCTTAACACCCTTAACCGAGTTAGCCACTTGAGTTTCTAAAGCTTTAACTCCAAGGCGAATATTAAATGGGAATTCAGCCACTTTACCCGAGGCTTGCTGCTGTTTGATCCAGTCATGCAGTACGGTTTGAAGCTCATTACTTGCGAATGGCAACGTTATATCAATAGAACCCTGTGTCGTAATCGAAATTGCGCCATGAATATCTGCCCAGTTTTCCACCAACTGTGGATGTTGGAATTGGTTAAACCAGTGACAAAAATCTTGTTTTGAAGTGAACTGATGCATAAGCCCTCCTTTTAGATGTCATGCTACCACCGTCCAGGCTCAACCAGAACCCCAAAAAAACTAAGGCATTCCGCAGTTTGACACCTTGGAGTTAGTCAGTTCATGGGGTAGTATTATCCATCAAAATTTATTTATACCTATCAAGAAAAGCGAATATTAAGTATGGCAAACGATCCAAAAAACTTTCCGTCAAGGAAAATGCTGGTAACTTGTGCCCTTCCGTACGCTAACGGTTCGATCCACCTTGGTCATATGCTTGAGCATATCCAAGCGGACATTTGGGTTCGTTACCAACGCCTACGCGGCAACACTGTAAACTTCATCTGTGCTGACGATGCTCACGGCACGCCAATCATGCTTAAAGCGCAACAGATGGGTATTACTCCTGAAGAAATGATTGCCGCAGTTAGCGAAGAGCACCAAAAAGACTTCGCTGGATTTGATATCAGCTTTGATAACTACCACAGCACACACTCAGATGAGAACCGTGAGCTAGCGTCACACATTTATCTTGAGTTGAAGAAAAATGGCTTTATCTCTAGCCGCACTATCTCTCAGCTGTTCGATCCAGAAAAAGAGATGTTCTTACCGGACCGTTTCGTAAAAGGTACCTGTCCAAAATGTAAGTCTGAAGACCAGTACGGTGACAACTGTGACAACTGTGGTGAGACTTACAGCCCAACAGAACTGATCAATCCTAAATCTGCGGTTTCTGGTGCGACGCCAGTAATGAAAGATTCAGAGCACTTCTTCTTCGACCTGCCTCAGTTTGAAAGCATGCTAAAAGAGTGGACTCGCTCTGGCTCGCTACAAGCTGAAACAGCGAACAAAATGCAAGAATGGTTCGAGTCTGGTTTGCAGCAATGGGATATCTCACGTGATGCACCATACTTTGGCTTCGAGATCCCTGGTGAGAAGAACAAATTCTTCTACGTATGGCTAGACGCGCCTATCGGCTACATGGGTTCTTTCAAAAATCTATGTGACAAGCGCGACGACCTAGATTTCGACGAGTATTGGAAAAAAGACAGCTCAGCAGAGCTGTACCACTTCATCGGTAAAGACATCGTTTACTTCCACAGCCTATTTTGGCCAGCAATGCTAGAAGGTTCTGGCTTCCGCAAGCCTAACAACGTATTCGTACACGGTTACGTAACCGTAAACGGCGCGAAAATGTCGAAGTCTAAAGGTACGTTCGTAAAAGCAAGCACTTACCTAGAGCACCTAGACCCTGAGTGTCTACGTTACTACTACGCTGCGAAGCTAAACAGCCGTATCGACGATCTAGATCTTAACCTTGAAGACTTCACTCAGCGCGTAAACGCTGACGTTGTTAACAAGATCGTTAACCTGGCATCTCGTAACGCAGGTTTCATCGCGAAACGTTTTGAAGGCAAACTGTCTGACAACTTTGCAGAGCCTGAACTTTACAACGAATTTGTTGCTGCTGCTGACCGTATCGCTGAGCTTTACGAAACGCGTGAGTTTGGTCGTGCAATCCGTGAAATCACGGCATTGGCAGACAAAGCTAACCAATACGTTGATGAAAAAGCACCGTGGGTTGTAGCAAAAGAAGAAGGCAAAGATCAGGAACTACAAGACATCTGTTCTGTCGGTATCAACCTGTTCCGCGTACTGATGACTTACCTGAAACCAGTAATGCCATCGCTAGCTGCGCGTACTGAAGCGTTCCTAAACCAAGAGCTAACTTGGGAAAACATCGCTGCTCCACTAACAGGCCACGAGATCACTAAGTTCAAAGCACTGTTCAACCGTATCGATCCGAAGAATGTTGAAGCGATGATCGAAGCGTCTAAAGAAGATGCGGCGGCAGAAATGGCGGCGAAAGAGAAAGCTGAAGCGGAAAAGAACAAGGCTAGCCAAACCGAGCTAGACAAAGAACCAATCGCTGAAGAGATTGAGTTCGATGCTTTTGCTGCAGTAGATATGCGTATCGCTCGTATCATCTCTTGTGAAGAAGTACCAAAAGCCAACAAACTGCTTAAGTTCCAATTGGACATCGGTGGTGAAACTCGTCAGGTATTCTCTGGCATCAAGTCAGCTTACAAACCTGAAGAGCTAGAAGGCAAGCTAACGGTAATGGTAGCAAACCTAAAACCTCGTAAGATGAAGTTTGGTATGTCTGAAGGTATGATCCTAGCGGCAGGCCCTGGTGGTAGTGACCTGTGGATCCTTGAGCCACACGAAGGCGCTCAACCTGGCATGCGCGTAATGTAAGTTGTAGCTTTACAATCAAATTTAAAAAGTCCTCGCCAGTTCAGCGGGGACTTTTTTGACTGAATTCACACTTTTGGGGAATTTGTGCACCAAACTTGTACAGCACCTCTCCCATCACAATCCTAAATTACTGTTTTAATAGAATTTAATTAGTGGCATCAAAACTGCAATCTTCCTTGTTAGGTCCAAACACTAACAAGGAGTTGGTTATGTTTGTTTTGATTTCCACACTATTGTCCATCGCTATTTTAGCCGGAATATATCACTTGTCTTCTAAACGAGAGCAGCAACATGCGCGCAAATATCAGCTGTTAACATTGTTGCGGGATGTTGTTCACCTTCTGAGACACCACCGAGCTGCTACTCACTACTCGCTTCAATTCCAACAAAACGATCAACAAAAATTGGACGCTCTTCATGATGCTCTGACTAACAAGCTGCATCTTCTAGTCGAAACATCACGGTTTGAAAACAAACCCATGTATCGCGTATTACAGATTAAAGTAGGGAAACTACTTGAACAATGGAATGACCATAGTGTTGCAAGAAACCAGATGGAGCATGGTAAGTTAATTCGTCATTGCTTGTTTTTGATGGATGAAGTAACCATCGCATGGCTAGCGGTTGAGCAAAGAGATGACTTGCATAATGAGTATCACATGAACTGGCAAAACATTATGGATAGCTTGGAGACCCTGACTCAGTTACGAATCAGCATTCAAGATTTAGGAGAGCAAGGCGGAAATGAACGTTTCAAAAATTATGCATCGGTCATGATGCGTAAGCTAAACCAACTAGCGGTTATCGCTCCACTTAGCATTACCTCTCCTGCTTCCACGCGCTCAATACAGACGCTAAATGAATACGTGACAGAGAGTCATGTCGACTTAACAGAAGCAGAGCTTTATGGCGTCACATCGGACTTGTCATTGACCATCTTCAATACTTACGACCATGTCCTTTCAGATGTCGTAGAGTCATTATATCTACCGTTACCCAGACTCTCGCTAGCAGGATAAACGTTCCATGCCTTATTATTGGTGCTTGGTCCGTCGCCGACTTATAAATAAAAACAAAAAAACCGCAGGCCTAAGGCACTGCGGTTTTCGTTTATCCAACTTGTCAGCGCTTAGCTGTCGTCTTCCGTGAAGTTCGTTGGTAATTGCTTTTTCATTTCGTTCCAGATCAACGCACTTTCCATACCATAATGACGAATCACTACTGGTAGTTGTTCACGCTGGCCACTTTCACAAGTTTCGAGCAATTGATGGTAAAACTTCAGAGCTAGCTCACGAGAAGCTGGATTTGAGAAGTAGTAGCTACCGACACGATCGTAGAGCTTCTTCAAACCATTAAAGATCAAACCGTAAATTTGATTTCCTGAATGGAATGCTAGGCGCTGGAAAAGCATATAATCGTAAAAGTTGAACGTTTTAGCAATCAAGATTTCTTGACGCTTCGCTTCATCTTTCTCGTTATCTTCTTTCACATTCTGCAGAACTTTTTCAGCATACGGCGAAGAAGCGATGAATTCGTCCCAGGAAGCCGCATTCATTAAAGCTTCACAAGATTCGATTACGTTCTTAATTGTACGCTCAGAGCTCTCTTTGTTCGCTTTAAATGCATAGCGCATAAAGATAGGACTGATGTTAGTACGTGCCGCAAGCAGATCTTCTACAATGTTTGTCGCATTATCAACGTCTAGCGTCATTAAAGTATCCAAAATATGCAGACCAGAGGTCTCCATAAATTGGTTAACTTTCGTAGGTTTGCCGTGCTGGATAGTCAGCCATCCATCACGGGCTAGTCGTTGAAGAACCTCTCTTAAAGTCGTTCGAGTAACACCAATCAGTTCGGACAGCTCGCGCTCAGCAGGTAAAATTGAGCCTGGAGGAAAACGGCCGTTCCAAATGCTCTCGATAATATATTTTTCTGCGAATCCCGCAGGGCTTTTCGCCTTTATGACCATTCTACTTTTTATCCAATATTGATTTCTGAGGGTCGATACTACTCATCATACCACTACTTAGCGGTTTGAGAAAATTTACGATCAATAGTGGAAACGACTCCATAACATAGAGTTAATACTCTATATGTTGTGTCAATTTAAGAGGCTCTAACATGCGAGCGAAAGCAGTAAAATATGAATTTTCATTTAATTAAACAGCTCACAAATCTCGGAGAAATAAAGACAACCGTGTCACATTTTTATATTCAAAATATGAAAAATTACTTTGTATATCACAGTTAATATTCTTTCTTAATTTGCCTTTTCTCGTCACTGACCGTCATTTAAAATCCAAGAGGATTTTTTTAAGACTTTCATGGTATAGTAACGCCGTTTTGATCGCGTTATTACATTTAAAAAGTCATTTTAGTCGGTAGCATCACGTTTTGTTATTGACTAATAAATGCCTGAGTGTAGAGTTTGCGGTCGAAAGTGAGCGGTGCTTGAGTTCAGGGGAAGTAACTTGGCAAGACTACAATAAACAAAGGATTGTTGTTTTACTAAGTTATTGTTTTTAAAGACTAGTTAATAAGTCTAACAAACAGATACTTAAGCACTATTGTAGTGTCTATTCATAATTTTGTTATAAAGAGAATTATCATGCCGATATCGCTCGGAAACGCTTTTATCAAGAACTTCCTTGGTAAAGCGCCTGATTGGTACAAAGTTGCCATTATAGCCTTCTTAATAATTAACCCGATTGTATTCTTCCTAATAAACCCATTTGTAGCTGGATGGTTGTTGGTCGCTGAATTTATTTTCACGCTAGCAATGGCATTAAAATGCTACCCATTACAACCTGGCGGTTTACTTGCTATTGAAGCCATTGCTATCGGCATGACTAGCCCTGCGCAAGTTAAGCACGAATTAGTAGCAAATATCGAAGTACTGCTACTTCTGGTATTTATGGTTGCGGGCATCTACTTCATGAAGCAGCTATTGCTGTTCATTTTTACCAAAATTTTACTTGGCATTCGCTCTAAAACCCTACTATCACTCGCGTTCTGCTTTGCTGCGGCATTTTTGTCTGCATTTTTGGATGCCTTGACGGTTATCGCCGTTGTTATCAGCGTGGCGATCGGCTTTTACTCTATCTATCACAAAGTAGCGTCTGGTAACCCTATCGGTGACCATGACCATACACAAGATGACACGATCACTGAACTAACGCGTGATGACTTAGAAAACTATCGTGCCTTTTTGCGCTCTTTGTTGATGCATGCTGGTGTAGGTACTGCCTTAGGTGGCGTAACCACGATGGTTGGTGAACCTCAAAACTTAATTATTGCAGACCAAGCGGGTTGGTTATTTGGTGAATTCCTAATCCGTATGTCTCCAGTGACACTACCTGTATTTTTCTGTGGTCTCATCACTTGTGCTTTAGTTGAAAAGCTTAAAGTGTTTGGCTACGGCGCGAAGCTTCCTAATAACGTTCGTCAGATCCTCGTCGATTTTGACCGTGAAGAGCGTAAAACGCGAACAAATCAAGATGTCGCAAAACTCTGGGTTCAAGGTCTTATTGCGGTTTGGTTGATCGTTGCACTCGCTTTGCACTTAGCTGCTGTCGGCTTAATTGGCCTTTCTGTGATCATTTTAGCGACCGCATTTACTGGTGTCATTGAAGAGCACTCCATGGGGAAAGCGTTTGAAGAGGCCCTGCCCTTCACTGCACTGCTTGCAGTATTTTTCTCGATCGTTGCTGTAATCATTGACCAAGAGCTGTTTAAACCAGTCATCGATGCGGTGCTTGCCGTTGAAGATAAAGGTACTCAGCTAGCTCTGTTCTATGTGGCGAATGGCTTATTATCTATGGTGTCGGATAACGTGTTCGTTGGTACGGTTTACATCAATGAAGTAAAAACTGCACTCATTGAGGGCCTCATTACTCGTGATCAGTTCGACTTACTGGCGGTGGCAATCAATACTGGTACTAACCTGCCTTCTGTTGCAACGCCAAACGGTCAAGCGGCATTCCTATTCTTACTCACATCGGCTCTCGCTCCATTAATTCGTCTGTCTTACGGTCGAATGGTTATCATGGCGCTGCCTTACACCGTCGTTCTTGCGATTGTCGGTCTGATGGGAATCATGTTCTTCCTAGAGCCTGCAACAGCTTCTTTCTACGAAGCTGGTTGGATTTTACCTCATAGTGGTGATCTGACTCCCGTAGTATCCGGTGGTCACTAAAATTTGAGTTGATTAGGAAACTTATCCACGATAAAAAGCTCTGAGTATTCAGAGCTTTTTCTATTTCAGACAGGAACAAAAACGTGACTATTTTAAATTCACTTAACCAGTTTTCAAAGGGACGTTTATCGTGGCTACTGCTTCTGCTATTTGTCGTTTTCTTTGAAGCATGTGCCCTCTATTTTCAGCACGTCATGATGCTTGCACCATGTGTCATGTGTATTTATGAAAGAGTCGCGATGATGGGAGTGGGCGTCGCTGCAATGGTTGGTATATTGGCACCCAAGAACCCAATTTTCCGCTGGCTAGGTTTGATAGGCTGGGGATTAAGTGCTTACAAGGGTTTGTTACTTGCGATGCAGCACGTTGACTACCAGTTTAATCCATCACCATTCGCGACTTGCGATTTATTCGTCACATTCCCTAGCTGGGCTCCGCTCAATCAGTGGGTTCCTTGGATGTTTGAAGCATATGGTGATTGCTCTAAGGTTGTATGGCAGTTCCTTGATTTATCAATGCCACAATGGTTAGTCGTAATTTTTGCAGGCAATTTAATCGCTTTGGCATTAATTGTAATTGCACAATTCTTCCCTGCAAAACGCGTTAATCCAATTCGTTAATCCTACTGACGCGTAAAAATTAACAAAAAGCCGACCATCTGGTCGGCTTTTTGTTAAGTGGATAGCGCGGCGATTCGATTTAGCCGCGTGATTGACCACAGCACTGCTTGAATTTTTTTCCGCTCTCACAAGGACAGGGATCATTGCGCCCGATACCTTTGAATGGGTTTAGGCTTTGAGCTTTATTGCCTACCATCAACTCATCCGCGCCCAGCGCGACTTCACCGACCATTAAATCAAGCTGGTCGACTAAATCTGTCAGGGCCGGTGGCGTTTCAATACCTGCGTCGCGCATCTGTTGCTGCGTTGCTGGCTCATCGATAGCCAGCATCAAAGTGGTCAGTAATGCTTGCAGCATACGCTGTAATCCATCATTGAGCTCAACGTCTTGCCACTGTTCTTCAATCATTGACCAAACAGACATAAAGCCTTCGGCAAAATCAGCAAGTTGTTCAGGTTCTTTGCCTGTTAGCTCTAGCACGGAATATTCGTTTCGTTGAATTCGGTTATGCTGCTTGTGAATTTGCTCTTCCACAGCTGGTTGAATCGCTTTGAATCCCTCACCTAATAGCGGCTCTAACCACTTTTCAGGAGCGAGTGGTTTTGTCGTCAGATTCGCAGCTAACACTGCGCCTTCGATAAATAGGCAAGATTCATCGACGTGAACTTCACCTTTTTCAATCAATGTGTATTGCATGACATCTGGTTTCCCATAAATTTGGCGGCATTATACCTCAGAGCTCAAAAGCAAGTAACCTAACGTTGTGTGTTTGACTGCACTGGGCGCTTCGACTCTTTTAATGACAAACTTAACTTACATCGCTACAATCGCCCTCCTTTTTACCACCAAACTGTATTAGGCAAGCTATGCGAGTTGTACTAGGCCCAATGGAAGGCGTTTTAGATCATTTGATGCGCCAAATCCTGACCGAGATAAACGACTATGACCTGTGTGTTACGGAGTTTGTTCGCGTAATCGACCAGCTATTACCCGATCATGTATTTCACCGTTTATGCCCGGAGCTGTTGCAAGGTTCTCAGACTGCATCTGGTGTGCCAGTACATGTGCAATTGTTGGGACAAGAACCAAACTGGATGGCTGAGAACGCAATTAAAGCGGCAAATCTCGGCGCCAGAGGTATTGATATAAACTTTGGTTGCCCAGCCAAAATGGTCAACAAAAGTAAAGGTGGTGCAGCGCTACTCCAGCATCCAGAGCTCATTCACCGTGTTGTGAAAGCTTGTCGAGAAGCCGTTCCAGAAGCCATTCCCGTAACTGCAAAAATTCGTCTTGGCTGGGAGAACCCTGAAGATTGCTTTGAAATTGTCGATGCCATTCAGTCTGCTGGCGCAAATGAATTGACCGTACACGCACGTACTAAACAAGGTGGTTATAAAGCTTCTGAGATAAAATGGGATTACATCAACCAAATTCGCGAACGTTTCGATATCCCACTGATAGCGAATGGTGAAATTTGGAATTATGAAGACGGTCAACGTTGCATTGAAACGACTGGCGCTAACTCTTTGATGGTGTGCCGAGGCGCTTTCAACATCCCTAACTTAGGCAATATGGTAAAACATAACCACCAGCCAATGTCATGGCCCGAGGTGGTTGAGTTGCTCATCTACTACTCCAAGTTTGAGATGAAAGGCGATAAAGGCTTGTATTACCCAAACCGCGTAAAACAATGGTTCTCTTACTTACGTCAGGCTTATCCTGAAGCAAAAGACCTATTTAGAGAAATCAGAACGTTCAACAAAGCCGCACCAATTGTTGAGCATATTCAACGCTACCGCGATGACTTAAACTCTCAGGTTGCATAACTCCCGAACACAAAAAGGACGAATATCTCGTCCTTTTTAGTACCTAAATCCTAGTAACAGATCTTATTTTTGCCTGTACTTTTGGCTTGATATAACTTTTCATCCGCCGCTTTAAACAATTCATCAAAGTTTTCTACTCGGCTCTCTTTACTAAACACCACACCGCCAGAGATCGTAAAGCCTTCTTTCGTTACGCGTATCGAGCGCTCATCTATGGCTTTTTTTACTCTGTCTAAAATGAGTTTAATGCCTTCTGAATCTTCGTCATAAATCGCTAAAACGAATTCTTCGCCACCAAACCTTGAGGCAACATCGGTATGGCGAATATTTTCACGTATACATTTTGCAACAAGCTGAATTGCAGAATCACCGACATCATGACCATAGGTGTCGTTGATCTTCTTGAAGTTATCAATATCGAACACTGCCAAAGCAACCTGTTTTTTTGTCATCTTATTACGCCACACGGTTTGCATACCTCGACGATTCAATAAGCTGGTCATTGGGTCTCTTGCTGCCAGTTCTTTAAAGTAACGTCGCTCGCTATGCATATTCACATAGAACAAGACGACGGTACTCAGCACGTAAATAAATAGTGCGACAATAAGGCTGTATTTTTCAAAAACCGCTAGGTTCTTAGCTTCATCCCAAAGGTTGTACTCGTAGTACATGCTGTGATTCGCACTCAATCGCTCTAATTCGACTGGTTTGATTCGTGTACTGTTTGAAGGAATGGATTGTAAATTGGAAACCAAATGAAACTGACCTACAAGACCTAGCGACGAAGCCATAAGCGTATTGATGTCAAAATCAATAGACAAAACACCTTGGTGTTCTCCTTTCTCATAGACGGGTACCGTCATACTAATGACTTGACCTTCCATCGAGTCCAACACAGGCCCTGGTCCAGCCAAGGTAATGTTCACTTTATCTTGCGCGGTTTTTTGCCAAAAAGGTCGGGCTTTTAGCGTTGACAAAAGCTCTCTAGTGAAATTTTTTGCGTAGGTATCGGGTGAGGAGATAACGTAACCGCGCTTGTCAATGTAATGGATTCCAACAATGTGCGATTCAATATCGTGCAGAAATGACAATGACGGCGCAAAACCCGCCTTTTGTTCAGCTAACTGGTTAATCGTTGAACCTTGCTGACATAAGCTTTCGTCCCCTACGATCATATAATCAAGGTCAACCGCAGGTAACCCTTCACTATAAACACTTTCGAGTAACAACACATCTATAGGCCAAAGATAACAAAGCCCTTCTTTGACTAAAGAATTATGTTCTTCAAACAGTGGGTTAGCGTAATTGGTATAGTTGGTGAAGCTGTAATCTAAAGCCGTGAGTACTTTAATACCGCGAGACATTGCACGCTCGATACGCGAATACTCAGAATCGATATAGCGGTTAACCGCATCATAGTAATTTTTCGTTGTCACGAGTAAAACCACTACAAATAACGCCAGAGGAAAAAAGATGACAAATGAGAGGCTAAATCGCCTTTGGTTTACCATTGAGTACCATGCATATGAAAGGTCAATAGTCTCTTATGACTGCTATTAAATTGATACTCGTTATCTGGTGACGCATGCAATGCAGCACCAGATAACAAGAGACCAAACAAATGTGTGCGCGCTGTTTGAGACCGTTTATATATTAAAGGAGTTTAATCAATATAGAGTGTGGTGTCACTTTAGTCGCCATAATTTGCAGCTCTGTGCCGACATATTGACAGAGATATGACCTTTATAATCAACCTGTTCTGTGTCATCTAACAACGATATAACTTGGCTAACCTCCAAGCCCAGTTGCCACATAGGTAAATCGATTGAACATTCATTACCACTGAGATTAATCATAACAACGACTGCTTCACAACCTAGTACACGTGCGTACGCCAACTGGTTGTTAGTGCAATGCAGCCATTGAATACAGCCCGACTGTAAAGGCTTACATTGTTTACGTATCTTGATCCATTGTTGGTAAAACGATAGCCATTGTGAACTTTCGATTTCATTCCAAGGAAAACAGCGACGATTATCCGGGTCTAGACCTCCTTCTAGACCGACTTCACTCCCGTAGTAAAGACAAGGCGTGCCAACGTAAGTCATAAGCATTGCTAGCGCGATGTTCATTTTACGCTTATCACCATCAACCAGTGTGATAAACCGAGCAGTATCGTGACTATCGAGTTGATTTAGCTGCGATAGCTGATTAGAAAATGGGATTTTTGCTCTGGCTTCGTCCAACCATGCTTTAAACTCCAAACCATCAATGTTGATTGGATCGTACATAATGTCTTGTCGTGCGATAAAAGCTCGAACTGGATGAGCAAAACCGTAGTAGTTCATCGCCCCATCCTCTTGATCACCTTGCAACCACTGCGTTGCTTCAAAAAAGTGCTCACCTAACACATAAGCATTCGGATTTACTGACTTAGTCGCATTACGAAACGCTGCCACATAATGAGCATTGTTTTTCGCGCCGTCTCCTTCGCCAAGCATATGGATTACATCAAACCGCCAGCCATCAACCAAGTACGGTGGCTTCAGCCAATACTTGATGACAGACTCTTCACTTTGGTAGATGTAGTCGCGCACCTGTTCATTTTCAAAGTTCAGAACCGGTAAGTTACCAATGCCTTTCCAACCAATGTAGTGATTGGTTTCGCCTTCGAAAAAGTAGTAATCACGGAACTTTGACTGCGGATTGCCATACGCTCCTTCTCCTTTTTGTTCTATATCAAACCAAGGATGATGCACTGATGTGTGGTTAAACACCGCGTCTAAGACAATCTTCATATTCTTACCACGGATTTTCTCACACAGTTCAGCAAACTGATCATTGGTGCCGAACATAGGGTCAACAGTGAAGTAATCAGTGGTGTCGTATTTATGATTACTTGGTGAAGAAAAGATCGGATTGAAATAAAGCGCAGTAACGCCGAGCTGTTCAAGATAGTCCAACTTTTGTTCTACACCTTTGAGGTCGCCGCCAAAGAATTCACGTGCCCCGGTATTTTGGTGAGAGCCTACCGCGTCTCCCCACGGCTTGACGATCGATGCAGAATCATACTGAGCATAAGCGTGGCGAATATCAGACTCACTTTTACTAGCAGAAAAACGGTCAGGAAAGATTTGATAGAAAACTTGCTCTTGCACCCAGCTTGGTGGTTGATGGTTTACATTCAACTTAAAGTGGAACTCTTTGGGTGGAATACGCTTTTGTACGCCTCGTGCATCGAGCCAGTATTGTTGTCCGTCTTTGAGGAGCTTAAACACATAATGTGTGACATCTCGATCTTGATTTGGTCGAAACGATGCCTCCCATAGTAATAATTCACCAGCTTTTCCTACTTGAGCCATGTCGACCAGATATTCTTCATTGTCCGGCTCAATACGCACATAGACGGAATCAAAATCCAATGTCTCGGTTTTCAGTCTGACTGTAACTTGCTCGTCATTAAAAGCTAAACCATCAATAGTTTGACTATGAAAAATAAATGGCAGGTTCATTATGGGCACTCCTCGTCATCGGATATGCCACTATGTTATTGAAGAATTAGAGACAAGAAATCCTCCTTGCGAGTTGACATATCAGCCAATTTTCCCAAGGAGGATCACACTTAGTAGGCGTAGTGACTTGTCGGATACCGCTTAGTTCAACAAGAGACTGTCATCTGCCAGCTCTTCACCACGCACTTTGGAGAACATATCCAACAAGTCTGGTACTTGCATGTTAGCGCGCTGCTCTCCAGCCACATCAAGCACAATTTCACCTTGGTGAAGCATTACGGTCCTATCGCCACATGCTAATGCGTCTTTCATCGAATGCGTCACCATCATCACGGTTAAATCGAACTCATCGACAATACGTTTAGTTAAGTCGATAACAAACGCCGCCATACGAGGATCAAGCGCAGCCGTGTGTTCATCAAGCAACAACAACTTACTCTCCGATAACGTCGCCATCACAAGGCTAACGGCTTGTCGTTGTCCACCAGACAGCAACCCAATGCTATCGCCCAAGCGGTCTTCTAAACCAAGACCGAGGATGCTAATTCGCTCTTGGAACAGCTTGCGACGTTTGGTAGAGAGCGCCAACCCCCAGCTGCGTTTTTTACCACGCATGTGCGCTAGAGCCATGTTCTCTTCTATCGTCAGTTCACCACAAGTCCCGGCCAATGGATCTTGAAACACTCGGGCACATTGCGTCGCACGTTGGGCTACCGTCTGCTTGGTGACGTCTTTACCATCAATGATCACCTGACCACCTATCATCGGCGTCTCACCTGTCACCGCACCAAGCAACGTCGATTTTCCTGCGCCATTAGAACCAATCACGGTAAGAAATTGATGCTCTGGAACCTCTAAAGAGACGCCTTTCAATGCACGATTTTCCAAAATCGTCCCTGGGTTGAACGTGACCTGAATGTTATTTAGTTCGATCATAATGCCTCCCCAGAACCATTTTTTGATGCCGCTTGTTTAGCATCAGTAACGCGTTGTTTCGCTCTCATGCTCTGTTTTAGCTTTGGAGCAATAAGCGCCACAGCCACCAATACTGCGGTAACCAGGTTGAGGTCTGAAGCTTGTAAACCAAACATGCCAGAGCTCAAAGCGAAAGCCACTGCAAGACGATAAAGTACCGAACCGATGATGACCGCAAATACCGCAACCCAAATCTTGCGCCCGGGAACAAGGGTCTGCCCCAAAATCACAGCTGCCAAACCAACGACAATGGTGCCCACGCCAGAGGTCACATCCGCAAAGCTGTTCGTTTGTGCAAACAACGCGCCTGCGAATCCCACAAACCCGTTGGATAAAGCCAAGCCAAAGTAGGTATAAAAGCCAGTGCTCGCCCCTTGCGCAGAAACCATACGCGCATTCACACCCGTGGCTCGTAAACCAAGACCAAAGTCGCTGTTCAGCAGGCGAATGACAAAGAAAGCGGAAAGAAGAACTAAGACCCCAACAACCAGAGGGCGAATAAACATCGCATCGCCCAATGCTTCAAACGGAGTGAGAATCGTGTCCTCTCCAAGCAACGCCATATTAGGTTTGCCCATAATACGAATATTAATTGAAAATGCAGCGATCATGGTAAGAATGGAAGCTAACAGGTGTAAAATACCACACCGAACAGCCAGAAAAGCGGTTACCCACCCCGTCATACTACCAGCTATCATCGCCATTATTGTCGCAAGCCAAGGATTAATACCTGCGACAATCGCCGTTGCAGCCACCGCAGCTCCCATTGGAAAGCTGCCATCCACACTCAAATCGGGGAAGTCGAGAACACGGAACGTAAGATACACACCCAGAGCGACTAGGCCATAAATCAAGCCAATTTCGAGTGCACCAAAAAAAGCAAATGCAGACATAACTGCTCCTTTCTGCATGCTCAGGCTGGCTAATACCAACCTGAACGTAAGACTTCTAACGTATACTCCCCTTCTTCTCTAGCAGAATGCTCTACACGAGAAGTCTGGCGAGTATCAATTTTGGGGCAAGCCTCTACCAACCAGCGTGACGGTCTTTACCCCAAAAGAACGTTACTTATTGCATGCTTGTCGCACGTTCAACCACAGAACTTGGCAGCTTGATACCGAGCTTAGATGCTGCGCTTTCATTAATTACAAGGTCAGAACCCGTCGCGACTTTTACATCCAGCTTGCCTGGTTCTTGACCATCAAGAATCGCCGCCACATAATCCGCGGTTTGTACACCAACCTGGTAGTAGTCAAAACCTAAGCCTGCAATTGCACCCTTTTCGACATACGACGTCGCGCCACCAAATACAGGTTTCTTCGCTTGATTCGCTGCCACAATCATCCCTTCAATCGCACTTGCAACTGTATTGTCTGTTGGGGCGTAAAGAATGTCTGATTTCGCTGCAATCGCTTGAGTCGCAGACTGAACATCAGCACTTTTTAGTGCGGTCGCTTCAACCACTTGTATGCCTTTTGCTTTTGCGCTTTCTTTTAGTAATTCAACTAAAGTCACGGCATTAGCTTCACCGGGATTAAATACAACCCCGATGCTTTTCACCTGAGGAAGAATTTCTTGGATGAGATCGACATGCTGAGCAACGGGTGAAAGATCAGACAGGCCAGTTACGTTTTTACCTGGTTGTTCCATCGACTTAACCAATTTCGCACCAACCGGATCTGTTACCGCAGTAAAGACAACAGGAATAGAGCGAGTAGCCGACACCAAAGCTTGTGCCGAAGGTGTCGCGATGCCAACTAACACATCAGGATTTTCCCCGACGTACTGACGGGCAATTTGCACCGCAATCGCTGGATTACCCTGTGCGGTCTTATAATCAAATTCTAGATTTTTGCCTTCTTCGTAGCCTTTCGCTTTCAAACCATCAAGTAACCCTTGGCGCGTCGCGTCTAACGCCGGGTGTTCGACAATCTGTGAAACTGCGACAGTTGCAGTGGCGGCCAGTACATTGGTAGAAGAGAAAATAGCAGTAGCTGATAGAACGGCAGTGGCTAATAAACGTTTCGTTTTCATCATAACTCCTTGATGTGACTTCGTCCTTGTTTCACGAGCTTTCAATATGTGTATCGACTCGTGAATTCAAATGTTTGAAGGCGGTATTGTTGTGTTCGTATAACTGTGCACTTCTTGCGCATCTTGTTTTTATTATTACTACTAAGTCTTAGTAAAGAAAAGAAAGATTTAACACTAAAGCAACATTTGTGATCGGGGGGACTTCTTCATCCGGAAAGAATCTTTGGTGAACAAAGCTTCGCTCGCTTCGTCAAAGTAGGTAATAGAGGCAGGATCAAAAATGGAGCGGCCAGTGCACACTCCATTTCAAACAATTTAAATTAGAACCAACGCTCTAATGACGATTTATCGAGCTGACGAAACGCTCGGTTCAGTATTATCGCAAGCTCTTTGTAACGAGGGCGAGCTTTGACAGGCTCTAATGCAAAACCTGTTTCCACAATTTTTTGATGCAACTCCCGATACCAAGAGGCCAAAGAAGGCGGCAATTTCGTGTTGGATCGAGCACCAAGCCACCAAATGCCTTGAAGTGGCAAGCTAATCGCAAACAAGGCGACAACAATGGATTGAGGTAACGCGTGGTAATTGTTGAATGCCATTTGAGTGAGTACGCTGATCGCAGCAACGGCCGGCATGACTTTAATGCCAAAGCGAGTCGCCTTAATGATACGCTGTTCCGGAAATATGGCGCTTAGCTCTTTACGAACCGGCCAGATCTCCATGTAATTCTGGCCATCTTTCAGGCTATGGATCAATCCGACTTTATTACTCATACCGCTCTCTCACTAAAAAATAGTTGAACATTTCAACTGAAGGTACAAAAAATTGATGAAAGTTAATATTCTTTCAAATTTTTTTTGTTATCATTGCTTATTATCGCTATCCTTTGCAGACCCTCAATCTCATTGTTGCTGTTATTTACAATTTAAGCAACTCCGAGATATCTATCTGCACGGATCGCATCATAGTGATGGAAGGGTTCATCACTATTTCTTTATATGGAATTAGAACAATTTTTGACCAGGATTAGTACGCAGCCTTCTGGGTATCGGCTATTCTTGTGATTAATTTTTCATTCTTTAACTGATTTTTTATCAGACGAATAACAGGTAGTCATACATGTCTAAGCTAGTTTTAGTTTTAAACTGCGGTAGTTCTTCTCTTAAATTTGCCGTTGTTGATGCCGAGAACGGCGACGAGCACTTGTCAGGTCTTGCTGAGTGTCTTCACCTTCCTGAAGCTCGCATCAAGTGGAAACTTGATGGCAAGCACGAAGCTCAACTAGGCAATGGTGCAGCTCACGAAGAAGCACTAGCGTTTATGGTAGAAACTATTCTTGCTTCTAAGCCAGAGCTTAAAGCTAACC
Organism: Vibrio sp. 1751; assembly: GCF_033339895.1. Lineage (NCBI taxonomy): Bacteria > Pseudomonadati > Pseudomonadota > Gammaproteobacteria > Vibrionales > Vibrionaceae > Vibrio > Vibrio sp. 1751. The sequence continues at coordinate 35,939 of NZ_JAWOVM010000020.1, read as the reverse complement.
TAGGCGCAATCGGTCACCGTATCGTTCACGGCGGCGAGCAGTTCACTCAATCTGCACTAATTACTGATGAAGTTCTAAAAGGTATTCAAGACGCTGCAACATTTGCACCTCTTCATAACCCTGCTCACATCATCGGTATCGAAGCGGCTAAGAAAAACTTCCCAGAGCTGAAAAACGTTGCTGTATTTGACACTGCGTTCCACCAAACTATGCCTGAAGAGTCTTACCTATACGCTCTTCCATACAACCTATACAAAGAACACGGTATCCGTCGTTACGGCATGCACGGTACTTCTCACTTGTTCATCACTCGTGAAGTTGCAGGCCTACTAAACAAACCAGTTGAAGAAGTAAACATCATCAACTGTCACCTAGGTAACGGCGCATCTGTATGTGCGATCAAGAACGGTCAATCTGTAGACACTTCTATGGGTCTTACTCCACTTGAAGGTCTGGTAATGGGTACTCGCTGTGGCGACATCGACCCTGCTATCGTCTTCCACCTACACGACGCTCTAGGTTACTCTGTTGATCAAATCAACACGATGCTAACTAAAGAGTCTGGTCTTCAAGGTCTAACTGAAGTGACTTCTGACTGTCGTTTCGTTGAAGACAACTACGGTCAAAAAGAAGAAGCAACACGCGCAATGGACGTGTTCTGCCACCGTCTAGCTAAATACGTTGCTGGCTACACTGCTTCAATGGAAGGCCGTCTAGACGCAATCACTTTCACTGGCGGTATCGGCGAGAACTCTGGCCCTATCCGTGAAATGGTTCTAAACCGTCTTGGCATCTTCGGTATCGAAGTAGATAGCGAAGCTAACCTTAAAGCTCGCTTCGGCGGCGAAGGCGTTATCACGACTGAAAACAGCCGTATCCCTGCAATGGTTATCTCTACTAACGAAGAGCTAGTCATCGCTGAAGACACTGCTCGCCTGACAGGTCTTTAATTGAATTCCTGGCTAGCCACTCGGCTAGCCAGATTTTCATTCAAACGAATTTCTTAGGGGCTCAACTCCTATTCTTCGAGCTTCATGGAATAAGAGTTGAGCTTTTATCCCCCAAATAGCTAAAGGTACTCTACGAATGTCTCGTACTATTATGCTTATCCCTACTAGCGCAGGCGTTGGCCTAACAAGCGTTAGCATGGGTGTTCTTCGCGCTATGGAGCGTAAAGGCGTTAAAGTTTCTTTCTACAAGCCAATCTGTCAGCCACGTTCAGGTGGTGATCAGCCAGATCTGACTTCAACTATCGTTGGTCGTAACAGCGATATGAAGATCGGTGAACCAATGGCGATGTCTGTTGCTGAAAGCCTAATCGGTAACGACAACATGGACGAGCTGCTAGAAACCGTTGTTGAACGTTACAACCAAATCAACAAAGACGCAGACGTTACGCTAATCGAAGGTCTTGTACCTACTCGTAAGCACCCATTTGCAAACCAAGTAAACGCGGAAATCGCGGCAACACTTGGTGCAGAAATCGTGCTAGTTGCGACTCCAGGTACTGATAACCCTGCGCAACTGAAAGAGCGTATCGAAGTAGCATGTTCTAACTTCGGCGGCACTAAAAACAAAAACATCTCTGGTGTTATCATCAACAAGCTAAACGCTCCTGTTGACGAAGCTGGCCGTACTCGCCCTGACCTATCTGAAATCTTTGACGATGCAGACAGCGCAAAACAAAACGAATTGAAAGTGATGGAAATTTTCAACACTTCTCCAATTCGTGTACTAGGTTGTGTGCCATGGAGTATTGATCTGATTGCGACTCGCGCAATCGACATGGCTAAGCACCTGAAAGCAGATATCATCAACGAAGGTGACATCAACACTCGTCGCATCAAGAGCATCACTTTCTGTGCGCGTTCTCTGCCAAACATGATTGAGCACTTCAAACCGGGCTCTCTACTTGTTACTTCTGCAGACCGTCCTGATGTTATCGTTGCTGCTTCTCTTGCTGCAATGAACGGTGTGGATATTGGTGCAGTACTACTAACTGGCGGTTACGATATCCCTAGCGAAATCGAAGGCCTATGTAAACCAGCATTCGACACTGGTCTACCTATCTTCAAAGCACAAGGTAACACTTGGCAAACGTCTCTAAACCTACAGAGCTTCAGCATCGAAGTACCTGCAGACGATAAAGAGCGTATCGAGTTCATCAACGAACACGTTGCTGGCCACATCGACGGTAACTGGATCGAGTCTATGACTGAAGGCACTCAGAAGTCTCGTCGTCTAAGCCCACCAGCGTTCCGTTACCAGCTAACTGAACTTGCTCGTAAAGCAGGTAAGCGTATCGTTCTTCCAGAAGGTGACGAACCACGCACAGTTAAAGCAGCGGCAATCTGTGCTGAACGCGGCATTGCAGACTGTGTACTTCTAGGTAACCCAGATGAAATCCGTCGCGTAGCGGCTCAACAAGGCGTTGAGCTAGGTACTGGTGTAACCATCATCGATGCAGATGCTGTTCGTGAAAACTACGTTGCTCGCCTAGTTGAGTTGCGCGGTGCGAAAGGTATGACTGAAGTTGTGGCTCGTGAGAAGCTACAAGATTCAGTATTCCTAGGCACAATGATGCTTGAGAACGACGAAGTTGACGGCCTAGTTTCTGGTGCTGTTCACACTACGGCGAACACTATCGTTCCTCCGTTCCAAATCATCAAGACGGCACCAAATGCGTCTATCGTATCTTCAGTATTCTTCATGCTTCTGCCTGATCAAGTACTGGTTTACGGTGACTGTGCAATCAACCCAGATCCAACTGCTGAACAGCTTGCTGAAATCGCTATCCAATCTGCTGACTCTGCAGCAGCATTCGGTATCGAACCACGCGTTGCAATGATCTCTTACTCTACTGGTGAATCTGGTAAGGGTGCAGACGTTGATAAAGTACGTGAAGCAACAAAACTGGCTCAAGAGAAACGTCCTGATCTTATCATTGACGGTCCTCTACAATACGACGCTGCTATTATGGAAAACGTTGCTGCTTCTAAAGCACCAAACTCTCCAGTTGCAGGTAAAGCGACAGTATTTGTATTCCCAGACCTAAACACGGGTAACACGACTTACAAAGCGGTACAACGTTCAGCTGACCTAGTATCTATCGGTCCAATGCTGCAAGGTATGCGTAAGCCTGTAAACGACTTGTCTCGTGGCGCGCTAGTAGACGACATCGTGTACACCATCGCTCTAACAGCTATCCAAGCAGACCAAGAAGCTAAATAATCGCTTCTGACATCTAGTTGGATATAGATACAAAGCCCTCGATTCGTCGAGGGCTTTTTCTATTGCTGGCCAGAACACTTATTTGTTTTTTATACCAATCACTGCACAACCTATAATTACTGGTGCACAAAGCTTTTCTCCCTATCGCCCCCATACCTAATCGACATTGCTCGTGCTTGTTCTTACACCGATTGACCCACTCCCAAAAATGCATTGGCTCCAAACCAGCACGGTCCCTGTTCAATTTATCGGCATTATTTACGTTTTAGCTAAACTTTTTTGCTAGGAAATACGTAAAAGCTACTGCAATACACAAACTCATTGACTGCTAAGGAATATATATGAAGGATTTCATCAATACATCACTGATAAAGTTTGGTTTAGCTGCGTTTCTGATTAGTTTTTCTTCATTCAGCTTTTCCGCCCCGAGTATTAAAGGCGTCGATCAAGATATGTCCGGAGGAACGGTGACCGCTGAAATGGCTCATGCTGATGACAATGGGTGGATGGTTGTCCACCGAACAGACGAATCAATGAAGCCTGGTCCTGTTATCGGCTACGCTCCGTTAAAAATGGGAAAGAATGAAAACGTAAATGCAATTTTGATGGAACCAGTAGAATCAGGCGATATGCTGATGTTAATGGTCCACGGAGAGAAAGGTGGCATGAAGACTGGTGTGTTTGAGTATACGCTCGGCGCTAAAGAGGACGGTCCTGTAAAAGTGGACGGAAAGCTAGTGATGGACATCGTACGCGCTAAGTAAGGTGGCGATGAATGAAAAAGTAAACTTCCTACTCCCGGTATTTAGATGACACAAAAGTACTTAACGGCATTGCTAACCGTTAAGTACTTTTTCATTTGCGATGGAAGCAGCAAACTAGCCAATCCTTTCTCTTCCATGAGGAGTATTTAGGTCTAAATCAGGCCCTTTTGGTACAACTTGCGTCGGATTAATCCCAGTGTGGCTGAAGTAGTAGTGGCGTTTAATGTGATAGAAATCCGTCGTGTCTTCGACGCCTTCAACTTGATACAACTCTTTTAAGTAGCCTTGTATATTTTCGTAGTCTGCGATGCGCTGCTTGTTACACTTGAAATGCCCCACATACACCGCATCAAAACGAATAAGAGTCGTAAACAAACGCCAATCAGCCTCAGTAATTGTGTTCCCTGCTAAGTAACGATGCGTCGCTAAGTGAGCATCGATTTTATCTAACGCATTAAACAAAGAATCAAACGCTTCTTCATACGCCTCTTGTGTAGTCGCGAAGCCACAACGATACACTCCGTTGTTGACATTCGGATAAACAAAATCGTTCCACTCATCAATAACGTGTTTTAGATGATCTGGATAGTAGTCGTCGTGATTCCCTGTTAACGCATTGAATTCCGAATTGAACATGCGAATGATCTCTGACGACTCGTTTGACACAATAGTATTGGTCTTTTTATCCCAAAGTACAGGCACGGTTACGCGGCCCGTGTAATCGGGTTTGGCCTGCGTGTAAATTTGATACATGCGCGTGTGACCAAACAATGGCTCAGGAAGCCCCATTTGCCAACCTTGGCTGAGCATATCAGGGCAAACGACCGTGACATCAATATGTGGTTCTAAACCTTTCAGCTTGCGGAAAATGAGGGTTCGATGTGCCCACGGACAAGCAAGAGAGACATACAAATGGTATCGACCGGACTCTGGTGTAAACTCCGCATCAGGGTCGCTTTTAACCCAGTTACGGAATCCGGCATCTTCGCGCACAAATTTGCCACCATTTGATTTTGTGTCATACCAGACATCTTGCCAAACACCTTCAACCAACTTACCCATGATTGCTCTCCTCTCGTTCTGTTTGTGTCTATATTAGCGTTTCCTATCAAACAGAGAATCATCGAACTTAGGACATCATGTTCAAGAAATTCGAATGTATAAATCAGACACATAAAAAAAGCGCGACCCGATGAAGGTGTCGCGCTTAAGCCCGTCACAGGCTGAATTTATACACTAACGTGTAAACAAGATACCGCGTGAACGTCATTACCTAAAATGGTTGGCTTCGTCTTCGCACACTCTTCGGTTGCTTGTGGGCAACGAGTGCGGAATACACAACCCGACGGTGGGTTGATAGGTGAAGGAAGATCACCCTCTAGCATTTGGATTTTCTTGTTGCGCTCAATATCCGGGTCCGGGATCGGAACCGCAGACATCAGCGCACGCGTATATGGGTGCTTAGGATCAGCAAACAGAGCCTCGGCCTCGCCAAGTTCCACGGCATTACCTAAATACATAACTAAAACGCGATCTGAAATGTGTTTAACGACAGACAAGTCATGCGCAATGAATACCAGAGAAAGCCCTAACTCTTTTTGAATCTCTTTAAGCAGGTTAACAACCTGAGCTTGAATAGATACATCAAGCGCCGATACTGGCTCGTCACAAATGATCATCTTAGGCTTAAGGATAAGCGCACGCGCTATCCCGATACGCTGACACTGACCACCCGAGAACTCGTGTGGGTAACGGTTAATCACGTTAGGTAATAGGCCAACTTTCGCCATCATCTCTTTAACGCGATCTTTCACTTCCTGCTTAGACAGTTCTGGATAGAATGTCTCAAGAGGTTCAGCAATGATATCACCAACAGTCATACGCGGATTCAGCGATGCCAATGGGTCTTGGAAAATCATCTGAATTTCTTTCCGCGTCTCACGGCGCTGAACGCTTTTCATTTTAGTAAGGTCTTGACCCAACCAAACTACTTGGCCGTCAGTAGCTTCAACCAGACCAATGATGGCACGAGCAAACGTCGATTTACCACAACCTGATTCACCTACTACACCAAGCGTTTCCCCTTCGTATAGTCGAACGTTCACGCCATCTACCGCTTTCAGGCTCGAAGGCTTTGACCACGGCCATGCCGACTTTGAGGCAATGCTGAAGTGAACTTTCAGCTCAGAAATGTCCAGAATTAGTTTTTTGTCTACTGCGTTCATTTGTTCCAAGCCTCCCATTCAGAAAAACATGCACGCTGACGACCATCACCAAATGGTGTCAGAATTGGCGCCTCGCGCTTACAACGATCCATCACACGGTGACAGCGCTCTTGATAAGGGCAGCCCGGCGGTAGACGAAGCAAGTTTGGTGGATTACCAGGAATGGTCGGCAGAATTTCACCCTCAGTATCGAGGCGAGGAATCGCCTTCAGCAGCCCCTCCGCATAAGGATGGCTTGGATTGTAGAAAATTTCGTTTACGTTGCCGTACTCCATAGTACGGCCTGCATACATCACCAGCACCTTGTCACACGAACCTGCAACCACACCAAGGTCGTGCGTGATCATGATGATCGCTGTGTTGAACTCAGATTTCAGCTCATTCAACAAGTCCATGATCTGTGCTTGTACCGTCACATCAAGTGCTGTTGTTGGCTCATCGGCAATAAGCAGTTTAGGACGACATAACAACGCCATCGCGATCATTACACGCTGACGCATACCGCCTGAAAACTCATGCGGGTACATCGTGATACGCTTACGCGCTTCAGGGATTTTTACCGCTTCCAGCATGCGTACTGATTCTTCAAATGCTTCCGCTTTGCCCATGCCTTTGTGCAGCATAAGCACTTCCATCAACTGATCACTCACTTTCATGTAAGGGTTCAGTGATGTCATTGGGTCTTGGAAGATCATTGCGATCTGTTCCGCACGCACTTTGTTCAGTTCTTTTTCTGGTAAGTTTAGGATTTCTTTGCCTTCAAACTTTGCGCTACCAGAAATAATACCATTCTTAGCCAAAAGGCCCATGATTGCGAATACGGTTTGAGATTTACCTGATCCCGACTCTCCAACGATACCTAAGGTTTCGCCTTGGTTGAGAGAGAAGTTCAAATCGTTTACTGCGGTTACGATACCATCTTGCGTGGTGAATTCGACGCGCAGATCTTTGACATCTAATAAGCTCATCATTGCTTCCTTAATCTTATCTTTTAATTATCTGTCTTTTGGATCCAGCGCATCGCGCAGGCCGTCACCAACGTAGTTGAAGCAGAATAGCGTCACAACCATGAACACTGCTGGGAATGCCAGCTGCCAGATTGCTACTTCCATTGTCTGTGCACCTTCTTGTAGAAGAGCGCCCCAACTTGTCATTGGTTCCTGAACACCAAGACCAAGGAATGATAGGAATGATTCCGTTAGAATCATACTTGGGATAAGCAGCGTAGAGTATACTGCTACAATACCCAGTACGTTCGGTACGATATGACGAGTAATGATTTTCCAGTTGCTTACACCACACACATGTGCCGCTTCGATAAACTCCTTGCTACGTAGACTAAGAGTCTGACCACGTACGATACGCGCCATATCTAGCCATGCGATAGCACCAATCGCAACAAAGATCAGCATGATGTTACGACCGAAGAATGTTACCAGTACAATCACCAGGAACATAAACGGTACCGCGTATAAAATTTCTAGAATACGCATCATTACGCGGTCAACTTTACCGCCGATGAAACCAGATGCTGCGCCGTAGAGCGTACCAATCAGTACCGCTACAAATGCACCCATAACACCTACCATCAACGAAATACGACCTCCAATTAGCGTACGCACGTATAAATCACGGCCTAAGCTGTCAGTACCAAACCAATGGTCAGCATTCGGTGCAACGTGCATCGCGTACCAGTCAGTATCATCAAATGTGTACGGTGCGATCATTGGCAGGATAATAACCGCCAACGTCATTAGAACAAGAAGGAATAAGCTCACCATCGCCGCTTTGTTGCGCATGAAACGGATACGAGCATCTTGCCAAAGACTGCGACCTTCAATCTCCAAGTTTTCGGAGAATTTCTCAATCGCTTCTAGGTTTTCTTTTTTCGTTAACATAACCAAACGTCCCTGTTAGTAGCGAATTTTCGGGTCAATCATTGCAAGTAAAATATCTACAATCGCGTTGAATAGAATGAATAGGAAACCAATCAGAATGGTTACCCCCATTACTAGCGAGTAGTCACGGTTAAACGCAGCGTTAACGAATAGTTTACCAATACCAGGCAGACCAAAAATGGTTTCGATAACAACGGAACCGGTGATGATACCTACGAAAGCTGGGCCCATGTAAGAAACAACAGGGAGAAGTGCCGGTTTAAGAGCGTGTTTGATAATGATGTAACGGTAACTTAGACCTTTAGCACGTGCCGTACGAATAAAGTTACTGTTTAGGGTTTCGATCATCGAACCACGCGTGATACGAGCAAAGGTAGCAACATACAGTAGCGACATACCAATAACAGGAAGCACTAAATACTGCCAGCTACCATCTTGCCAACCGCCCGCAGGGAAGATATTCCAATGAAGCGAGAATATGTAGATAAGCGCAGGCGCTAATACAAAGGATGGCATTACGACACCAAGCATCGCAGTCGACATAATGGTGTAATCAATCCAAGTATTTTGCTTGAGCGCAGCAATGGTACCGACGGTAACCCCCATTATCAAAGTAAAGATAAAGGCGATGAAGCCCACTTTAGCCGAAACAGGTAAGGCAACCGCGATCAGCTCGTTTACTGAGTAATCAAGGTATTTAAATGACGGTCCGAAATCACCTTGGATAACATTGGTCAAATACGTGGTGTATTGTTCAAATACAGGTTTATCCAAGCCATATTTAGCTTCGATATTTGCCATTACTTCGGGTGGCAATGGACGCTCTGTCGAGAACGGGTTTCCCGGTGCAAAGCGCATAAGAAAGAAAGATACGGTGATCAAAACCAACATTGTTGGGATCGCCTCAAATATCCTTTTTGCGATGAATTTAAGCATAAACTCACTCTTTCAGTCTGTGACAGTTAAATTAAAGAAGTCGTCCAATTCTTTTGGACTAAAGATAGGCGCTACATGCAATTTCTCACATGTAGGGCCTCATTTTTATAGTTCTATCGAGTTACGAATTACTCTGTGATGTAGAGATCTTTAGAGTAAATCTTGTCTTCCGCGTTATTTACTGGGAAGCCACCAACTTTCGGTGATAGTAGACGTGATTTCACGTACTGGTAGATAGGTGCGATTGGCATATCTTTTGCCATCAACTTCTCTGCTTCTAGGTAAAGTGCTTGGCGCTCTTCGTCAGAAGTTGAAGCAAATGCTTTGTTCATGATCGCATCGTACTCTTTGCTGTCGTAGTGAATACCACCAGTAGTGTTATTACTCATCATCAGCGTTAGGAAAGATGAAGCTTCGTTGTAGTCGCCACACCAACCTGCACGAGCAACCTCAAAGTTGCCAGAATCTTTGGTAGATAGGTAAGTTTTCCACTCTTGGTTTTCTAGCGTAACGTCTAGACCAAGTGTCTTCTTCCACATTGAACCCAGTGCAACCGCAAGTTTCTTGTGGTTCTCTGATGTATTGTATAGAAGGTTAAATTCAAGAGGGTTGTCTGCGCCGTAACCCGCTTCTTCCAATAGACGCGCAGCTTCTGCGTTACGCTCTTCTTGCGTCATTTTGCCGTATGCAGGAATTTCTGGGTTGAAACCTGCCGTAATTTCAGGTGTTAGGAAGTAAGCTGGCTTTTGACCTTGACCTAAAATCGCATCGGTCACAATGTTACGGTCAATCGCATAAGAAATCGCTTTACGCACACGAACATCATCAAACGGCTTTTTCTTCGTATTGAAGATGTAGTAGTAAGTACATAAGTTACCGGTTACAGACACTTCTTGTGGGTGCTCTTTCTTCAGACGCTTGAAGTGCTCTGTAGGCAGCTCGTTCGTGAAGTCGATTTCACCCGCTAGGAAGCGGTTCATTTCCGCTACTTGGTTCTCGATTGGTAGGAAAGTAACTTGGTCAAGCGTCGTGTTTTCGTTGTCCCAGTACTGTTCGTTACGTTTTAGAACCAAACGCTCGTTTACAACCCAGTTGTCAACAACATAAGCACCGTTACCTACAAAGTTCTCTGGCTTCGTCCATTGATCGCCGAACTTTTCAACAGTTGCTTGATGAACAGGTTTCACTGTCGTGTGGCCCATCATCATTACAAAATATGGTACTGCAGTATCTAACTCAACCACTAACGTGTGATCGTCAACCGCTTTAACACCTAACTCGCTCTTATCTTTTTTACCCGCAACAATGTCTTTTGCGTTCTTCATCTTGGTGTATTCCATGTACCAAGCATATGGAGAGGCGGTTGCTGGATCGACTGCGCGTTGGAAGCTGTAAACGAAATCACCTGCAGTGACAGGATCACCGTTTGACCATTTTGCGTCTTCACGTAAGTGGAAAGTGTATGTTTTGTTGTCTTCAGTTTCCCAAGATTCTGCAACACCAGGGATAGTGTTACCGTCCGCATCTTGGTTTACAAGGCCTTCAAGAAGATCGCGAATCACGTGGGATTCTGGAACACCTTGAGATTTATGAGGGTCTATTGTCGCAACTTCTGTACCGTTACCACGCACCAATTCTTGAACAGCAGCAAGTTTTGGCTCTTTAGAATCAGATTTAGCTTCAGGGGCTGGAGCCGGAGCAGGCTCAGCAGCTTGTTTCTCCGCAGGCTTTTCACCACAACCAGCTAGAGCGAGAGAAAGACCAGCACCAATAAATAAAGCGCGCGTGATTTTATTCTTATACATGCGTAAAACTCCAAATTTTTTCGTTAGCATCCATGACTTCTTTGTAAGGGCCTGGAACGGTCAGAGTTTTAGATTTTTTTAGTGCACTTTCTGAGCACAAAAGTCTAAAACCTTACAAAGACTGCGGCACACATTAGCAATCATTGAAGTAATTTGCCATAAAAATGTAGCAAAAAAACCAATAATGCTGACTAAACCACACATATCTAGCAGTAAACTCTAACCCCAAAGCATTCACCAGCCAAATAAAGACCAGAAGCGACATTTAACAGGCGAAACTTTCGATTAATCTGAGTTTAAACCATTTACTAGCATCTTATGCTAGATATTTACACATCATTTAACATTTATGACAAATCAAGTCTAACAAATAATTGTTTATATATTGAGCAAAAAACTTTTATTGTGAAGAATATCACCAGACAAAAGATAGGAAATATTGAAACAAAGTGAGCAATACAATGAAGATAAATACAAAAAAAGCTAAGTACCATTAGCACTTAGCTTTTTTCACTAGAATGCGGGTTAGTTCTATTTTTCCCAACGCTGTGCAGCTTGATGATCGGTGTCGCGCGACTCAACCCAACGATCTTCATTCGTCGTACGCTCTTTTTTCCAAAATGGAGCTTGGGTTTTCAGATAATCCATGATGAACTCGCACGCATCAAATGCCGCGCCGCGGTGCGCACTGGAAACGCCCACAAATACAATTTGATCACCGCTATCCATGTCTCCGACGCGATGAATCACGCGTACACCTAATAGTGGCCAGCGAGACTCAGCTTGATCGCAAATGTCGCTCAAGCTCTTCTCTGTCATCCCCGGATAGTGCTCTAGATGTAAACCAATCACATTATCCCCAAGGTTCATATCTCGAACTTTACCAACGAATGTAACGACAGCGCCGGCAGCCGTCCCTTCAGATAGACGTTGATATTCTTGCTCAACCGAAAAGTCTTCAATTTGTACAGAAACACGAGAATCCATCTTAACCCCCAGTTACCGGCGGGAAAAACGCAACTTCATCACCTGCTTTTACTTGTGTATCCAGAGGGACGATAGATTGGTTCACTGCAGCAAGTAGCTTTCCTGACTCGAGTGCTAAATCCCACTTGCCATCTTTCTCAGTGCCTTCTTCCACTAGATGTGCACGAATTGATTCAACCGTTTCAAACGGCCCGTCTAACTCAACACTGTCGATGCCAATCAGCTCGCGAGTTTGAGCAAAGAAAAGTACTTTAATCATGATTCCACCTTAAAGTGACCAGATTTACCACCCGTTTTCTCTAATAGACGAACTTGACCAATGACCATGTCTTTTTGTACTGCTTTACACATATCGTAAATCGTTAGAGCAGCAACGGAAGCTGCCGTGAGCGCTTCCATTTCCACACCAGTTTTACCCGCAAGTTTACATACTGATTCGATGCGAACTTTGTTCTCTGCTTCGATAGCTTCCAGTTGAACTTCAACTTTAGAGAGTAGTAGCGGATGACAAAGTGGAATCAAATCCCAGGTTTTCTTCGCAGCTTGAATACCAGCAATACGAGCCGTCGCAAATACATCACCTTTATGGTGCTGGCCAGAGACAATCAGTTGAAGTGTTTCTGGGGCCATGTGAACAAATGCTTCAGCACGAGCTTCACGAACCGTCTCCGTTTTTGCTGACACGTCAACCATGTTTGCTTCGCCAGAAGCATTGATATGTGTAAATTGGGTCATTGTTTTTCCTTCGCTTTTAGGAAAGGTTATACAGATAGGTGTGGCATGAAGTTACAAGGGCGATGACTTGCATCCAACTGCTGTTTAATAATTTTTGTCCAGCCTGTGCGGCACGCACCAGTTGAACCTGGCATTGCGAAGATCACGGTGTGGTTAGCAAAACCAGCAATCGCACGAGACTGAATCGTAGACGTACCGATCTCTTCGTACGACACCATACGGAACAACTCACCAAAACCTTCAACTTCTTTATCAAATAGAGGCTTAAGTGCTTCTGGCGTGCTATCACGTGAGGTGAAACCTGTACCGCCAGTAATCATGATCGCTTGTACGCTTTCATCAGCAATCCATTGAGAAACAATCGCGCGGATCTTGTACATGTCATCAATAACAATTTGCTTGTCTACTACGTTGTGACCCGCTTCTTGAGCATGCTCAGCTAGGTAACGACCAGAGGTATCGTTTTCTTCAGTACGAGTGTCAGATACCGTTAGAACGGCAATATTTGCAGGTTGGAATTTGCTTTCAGCGTGACCCATTTGTTCACCTATTCTCTTAATTAGCTTTGATACGCTTGGTATCGATTCGGAAAAAGTTAGAGCCAGCTTATCACTAAGCTCGCTCTAAAAGTTGAATGAAGTTAGCCGCCGATAGACGCGAGGTGTGGCGTCATACCAGTATTGCCATCATGCAAGAAATGGCTTACCGACTTGGTTTGTAACTGCGCCTGGATACGTTCAATAAGCTCACTCTCTTGCTCATCACGTTCCAAAAGATCACGCAATTCTACACCGTAGTCTCCAAACAGACATAGGTGCAGCTTACCCATCGCAGAAACGCGCAGTCGGTTGCAGCTTTCACAAAAGTCTTTTTCATAAGGCATGATAAGACCTATTTCACCCTTGTAATCAGGATGAACAAATACTTGCGCAGGACCATCATTATGCGAGCGTACTTTCAGCAACCAACCATTTGCAATTAGCTGGTTACGAATTGCCACTCCGGATACATGGTGCTTATTAAATAGCTCATCCATCTCACCCGTTTGCATCAACTCAATGAAACGCAGTTGGATTGGACGATCTTTTATCCAGTTAAGAAACGCTGGCAGCTCGTGATGGTTCAGATCTTTCATCAACACCACATTAACTTTTACTTGCTCATAACCGACCTCGAACGCACGTTCGATACCATTCATGACTTCAGTAAACTTATTTTCACCTGTGATTTGATGAAACATACGCGGGTCAAGGCTATCCACACTGACATTAATGTGGGTTAAACCCGCTTCACGCCAATCTGCGACTTGTTTTGCCATGCGATAGCCATTGGTTGTCGTTGCAACTTTTTGAATGCCAGGCGTCGCCGCTACTGAATGGATAATGTCGGTAAAATCTTTGCGTAAGCTAGGCTCACCACCAGTGATGCGCACTTTTGACGTGCCACAATCAGCGAATGCTTTTACGACCCGTTTGATTTCAGGGAGAGATAAAAAAGACGAGTTTTTATTGCCCGAAGGCTTATAGCCATCAGGAAGGCAATAGGTACATTTGAAATTACATACGTCGGTCACAGACAGACGCAAGTAATAAAACTTACGATGAAATTTGTCTTCGAATTGTTGCGCCACGGAACACCTTTCCAAACACGGGAGGCATGGCCATTTCCAATCATGCCCTTGTGACAGTATGCCACTGGCTCAAAACGCTTATCCAAGGACTTAGCAATAGTGAGCTCGGAGTTATGGCAACCAGAGATATGAAATCTCTGATAGCTTTGCGGTGTAAAATACTTAATATTTGTAATGGAATCCAGACTTGAGTGATAAAAAACTCTCTAGAGACACAATTTACCGCTAAGTGAGTACCTTTAAGACACTCCTTAAGATAAATTGTAGCCGTTTTTTATTAGATTATTAGAAGAACATAATGAATATCTACACAGATAAAAAAGTGGTCGCTGTTGGCGGTGGTCATGGCTTAGGTCGAATGCTGGCCGCATTACGAGATTTTGGCAGCAATGCAACTGGGATTGTTGCCACGACTGACAATGGTGGTTCAACAGGAAGAATTCGTCACTGCCAAGGAGGAATCGCTTGGGGAGACACACGTAACTGTATTAATCAGCTCATTACAGAGCCTTCGATCAGTTCTATGATGTTTGAATATCGCTTCAAAGGCACTGGCGAACTTGATGGTCATAATCTTGGTAATTTGATGCTTACTGCACTCGATAACTTATCGGTCAGACCTTTAGATGCCATTAATCTGATTCGCAATATGTTAAAAGTCGACGTTAACATCCTTCCTATGTCCGAACACCCTTCGGATCTTTCCGCGTTATCCGTAGATGGGAAGTGGGTTACGGGAGAAACAAATGTCGACGAAATGAAAGCAGACTTGCGACGTTTGGATCTTTCACCAGAAGTGCCTGCTACCAAAGAAGCCATCACAGCTTTGGCGGAAGCGGACGCGATTATTCTTGGCCCTGGCAGTTTTTTAACTAGTATCATGCCTCCTTTATTGCTGCCTGAACTCGGCAAAGCGATTGCAGCAAACACAAAAGCAAAAGTCATTTTTGTTGCTAACCTGAGTCCAGAATACGGCCCAGCAGGAAGAATGACGATGGCTCAAAAATTAGAATGGTGTGAACGTGCCTGCCAAGGAAGAAAAATAGACGTGGTTCTAACAGAGAAAACCGAGCAAGACGTCTTAAGTCAATGGAATGTAGTGACGGAGTCACTCGCCTCCTCTAACCGAGACTGGCGTCACGATAGAAACAAGCTCAAACTAGCGATTGAAAATCAGCTACAACTTTCTATCTAGGAGCACGTTACCTGACTAGCGCCCTCTTTTAAGTTGTTTATTGATAATGAAAACCCCTCTGTCATCGAAGGGTTTTAGTTCAGGCATCCAGTAAGAACAGATGTTTACTAAGAAAAATGGTTAATAGGAATAAATAGCTACTGTCGCCAAGAGCGATAAGCATCTCGAGTTTCGTGCAAAAGATCGAACATAACCTCTAACACCTCAGACTCCGCAGTTAACTCACCGGCTTTCGCTTTTTTGTCTATGGACATCGCCAGTTCACAAAGGCGATCTGCCCCAAAGCTCGCAGCACTACTTTTCAACGCGTGGCTGATTTCTTTTGAGTAAGCTAATCGCTCTGCCCCCTGTAGTTGGGATAAGTTCTCGATATAGGTATCCATTTCTCCTAGGAAGATATCGAACAGTACAGGTACGTTGTCACTGCCAATTTCCATCGACAGTTCATCTATTTTTTGCTGATTTAATACATTTACACTCATACTTTTTGCCGCTCTTCCTTGCCGTTCCATGCCTGTAACTTGCGGTAAATCGTCGACGGACTGACATCAAGGTATCCCGCCGCTCGAGGAATATTGCCATCACATGCTTCAATCGCTTGCTCGATTGCCATTTTTTCCGTCATCCATAATGGCATAATCTCAGATGCGGTCATCGCTTTCGGCTCAATTAATTTAGCCACAGACAACGGACGGTCAAGCGGTTGATTCAACGGTGGCGGTAACATGTCCAACGTAATCTCTTTACCGTTGTTTAGAACAACGATATTGCGTAGCACGTTTTGTAACTGACGAACGTTACCCGGCCACTCATAGCTGTTGAATCGCTCGATGACATCAGGCGCAAAACGTATGAAGCTTTTTCCTTCTTCGTGTGACATGTAACCTAACAGTGAGTATGCAATTTCAATAACATCTTCGCCTCGTTCGCGTAAAGGCGGTAAATGCAAAGGAATGACATACAAACGATAGTACAAATCTTCACGGAATCGACCTTCTTGTACCTCTTTCCAAGGATCACGGTTAGTGGCACAAACAAAGCGCACATCCACGCTCTTCATTTTTGAGGAACCCACTTTTTGGAATGTGCCCGTTTGAATAAATCGTAGCAACTTGGTTTGTAAATCCAAGTCCATCTCACAAAGCTCATCTAGAAAAAGTGTGCCGCCATCCGCTAACTCAGCTGCCCCTTGACGATCATTCGCAGCGCCAGTAAAGGCCCCTTTTACGTGACCAAACAGTTCACTCTCAATCAAATCTTTTGGAATTGCAGCACAGTTAATTGCAATAAAAGGTTTGTCACCACGTTTACTTGCTGCGTGGATTGCCTCGGCACATACCTCTTTACCAGTACCACTTTCACCAGTGATAAAAATACTCGCTTTACTGCTCGCCGCGGAATCTATCGTACGGTAAACCTGCTGCATGGTTTGGCTACTGCCGATAAACCCCTGATAGCTCTGATTGCCTGGATTATCGGCTTCATTTTTTAGCTTGGTCGCTTTACGAATTGCATTGTTAACCGTGACACGTAAACGGTCTGCTTCACACGGTTTAATTAGAAAGTCTTGTGAGCCATGACGCATGGCCTCGACAGCGGTATCGATAGAACCGTGAGCGGTCATAAAGATTATAGGTACGTCGGGATGACTCTTTTTAACGGCATGTAAAACGTCCATCCCCGTCATATCTGGCAGACGGAGATCGAGTAAAATAAGATCTGGAATTCGATGATTTAGGCTCTCAATGGCATCCCTACCTGTGCCGACAATATTGATATCTATGCCAAGCGGTGTCAGGTATGAGCGGTACAGAGCCGCAACAGATGCGGTGTCCTCGACCATTAAAAGGTAACGAGACTTTGGGCCTTCGGGTTTTTGTTGCATAACCTAGCTATTATTTTGTTGTGTTTTAAACAATAATCGCATTACGCTTTGCATTTTGCAAATAACATTAGCTAAATTATGGGCAAAGGAAAAAATTCAAAAATAATATCAATTATTTAAAAAGTGGCACAAACCATGCTGTATCGATAGTGACCCCTCGGGTCACCTAGCCAACTGACGTTGTTAGTGAACGATATGTTCACAAAACAAGCCAATAGACCCGACTGCCTATTGGCTTCTTTTTTTTACAAGCGACCTAAAATGCTTGGATAGCTAAATCGGTAAGTTTGTTCAACTATTTGCGATGAACTGCGCTCGTAGTTTTTCAATCTCGTCACGCTTTTGTGCCGCTAACTCAAATTCTAAATCTTGCGCATGCTGATACATCGCCGCCTCCAGTCGACTGATTTCTTTTTCTAGCTGCTGAGGGGACAGTGCCTCGTAAGTTTGCGAAGGCTCCGCCACTTTCGATAATGGTACCTGTTTAGTGTTACGCTGGCGTTTAGACTTAGTGATATCGCCAAGTTCCATGATGTCTTTGATATTTCGTTTGAGCGCTTGTGGCGAAATACCCATTTCTTCGTTGTACGCTTCCTGCTTCTCGCGACGACGGTTAGTTTCATCCATCGCCTTTTTCATTGAGTTGGTGATTCGGTCAGCGTATAGAATCGCCTTACCTTCGATGTTTCGCGCAGCACGACCAATGGTCTGAATGAGTGAGCGTTCAGACCGCAAGAAGCCCTCTTTATCCGCATCCAAAATTGCAACTAACGAGACCTCTGGCATATCCAGGCCCTCTCTCAATAAGTTGATTCCCACCAGCACGTCAAATTCTCCAAGGCGAAGGTCACGAATAATTTCCACACGCTCAACAGTATCAATGTCTGAGTGTAAATAACGTACCTTAACATCATGTTCGTGAAGGTATTCGGTGAGATCTTCAGCCATTCGTTTGGTCAGTGTTGTAACCAGAACTCGCTCATCTTTAGCAGCGCGAATACGGATCTCAGACAATAGGTCGTCGACTTGGGTCGCTACTGGGCGAACCTCCAACTCAGGGTCAAGCAAGCCTGTTGGACGAACGACTTGATCCGCCACATCACCCGCCGATTTTTCTAGTTCGTAATTTCCGGGCGTAGCAGAGACGAAAATCGTTTGTGGCGCTAGTGCTTCAAACTCCTCAAACTTCAGTGGACGATTATCCAAAGCTGAAGGTAACCGGAAACCAAACTCCACCAGCGTTTCTTTACGCGAACGGTCACCTTTATACATGGCACCTATCTGCGGTACTGTCACGTGAGATTCATCGATGATCAACAAGCCATCATGAGGTAAGTAGTCAAACAGGGTTGGTGGCGGCTCACCTTCCGAGCGTCCACTGAGATAACGAGAATAGTTTTCGATACCGGAGCAAAAGCCCAACTCATTCATCATTTCGATATCGAATTGAGTGCGCTGGCTAATTCGCTGCTCTTCCAGTAGCTTGTTGTTATCTAGAAGCTGCTTTTTGCGCACTTCTAGTTCGACTTTAATATTTTCAATCGCTTCAAGAATGCGATCTCTTGGCGTCACATAGTGCGTCTTGGGATAGATGGTATAGCGCGGCAAGTCTCGTTGTTTGACCACGCCTGTCAATGGATCGAACACACTGATGCAATCCACCTCATCGTCAAACATCTCAACGCGCACAGCGTCTTGGTCTGATTCAGCAGGGAATATATCAATCACCTCGCCACGGACACGGAACTGCCCTCGCTCAAATGCAACGTCATTGCGTGAGTATTGCAGCTCTGCAAGACGGCGTAGCATATCGCGCTGGTCAATCACATCACCGCGACGTAGGTGCAGCATCATTTGTAGATACGATTCAGGATCACCCAAGCCATAGATAGCTGAAACCGATGCAACAATAATGGCATCTTTACGTTCTAGTAGTGCTTTTGTAGCAGACAAACGCATTTGTTCTATATGCGCGTTAACTGAAGCGTCTTTCTCTATAAAGGTATCCGTGGTCGGAACGTACGCTTCAGGTTGGTAGTAATCGTAGTAAGAAACAAAATACTCAACCGCATTATTAGGAAAGAATGACTTCATCTCACCATATAACTGAGCAGCAAGCGTTTTGTTTGGCGCAAGTAATATTGCAGGTCGTTGGGCTTGAGCAATCACATTCGCTAGTGTGAAGGTTTTACCTGAGCCTGTGACCCCCAACAAGGTTTGATGTGCTAGCCCAGCATCGAGCCCCTCAAGCAACTGATTGATCGCTCCTGGTTGATCGCCCGACGGCTGATAATCGGAGACCAATTCATAGACTTTACTCATACCCTTCCTCAATTTTACTGCGCTTTGGCTGTATATATATACACCTTAGCTAATGAAATCTACGTCTATCGAGAATTTAACCATCATTGTTAATAAATTTTCTTGTTTGTCTAGAATGCTATAGCCATACAAAAGTGACTCTGATATAGTACTTCGCCCTAGTTGAAGAGCTACACACATTCTTCACATTATAGTTTCCACAACTTTTCCCCAAAAATTAGCTTAAAACTTTCTTATCCCCAAAAGATTGATTTTTATCCACTTTGAATACCTTTTGATTAACATCGATAAATCTTTGTTTTATTTGCTTATTTTACGCATAACTCCGACTAAAAATTCATTAAATAAAAACTTAGTTGCATATCAACTTTCTTTACCCAGATCTCATCAACATACTTATCCACAAATTTAGTGGATAACTAACCTCGAGCCTTTACTGACAAGCCATACAGAAAAGTAAAGCCCTTAACTCAATATTTTTTGCTAAAAATGTATTTTTTTACTGTTGACAGTAGTTTGAGTGCTCGGTAAGATTCGTCCCGCTTTCAAGCAAAGCAATTCCTCCTTAGCTCAGTTGGTAGAGCGACGGACTGTTAATCCGCAGGTCGCTGGTTCGAGCCCAGCAGGAGGAGCCAGATTATAGAAAAGCCGTGTCGCAAGACACGGCTTTTTTTGTATCTTAATCGCCATGAAATCTAAGCCAATCTAGGCGTCATAAAATCACACCGAAATAAGTTCAAATTACAGAACTCATAACATTGTCATAGATAGTGTTCTCACAGCACCACACGTTTAATTCTGTCTCTTTTCTAGTAAAAAATAATCATAACCAATTGAATGTATTATTAATGCAATTTAATCATTGAAAAAATGAAAAGCATTCATTTTACTCATACCAAATAAATCCATACGATTAAAAGGGTTAAGAATGGTTCCGTCCTACTCGTCGCCTCCATTCTAATTATCAATAACTTAGGGATTTACTTATGACTATTCCGACAACTGACATGCTAGATGCATGGGCTGGATTTACTGCTGGTGAATGGCAAAACTCTGTCAACACTCGTGACTTCATCCAAAAAAACTATACACCCTATGAGGGAGACGAGACTTTCTTAGCTGAAGTTAGCGAATCCACTTCAGCATTATGGAACCAAGTGCTTGAAGGCATAAAACAAGAAAGCCGCACACACGCCCCTATTGATTTTGACACAGACTTGCCCTCAACAATCACTTCCCACGATGCAGGCTACATCAACAAAGATCTGGAAAAGATCGTTGGCTTACAAACTGATCAACCGCTAAAACGTGCAATCATCGCCAATGGCGGGATTCGCATGGTCAAAAACTCTTGCGAAGTTTATGGCCGAGAGCTGGATCCAACGGTTGAAAAAATCTTCACTGAATACCGTAAAACTCACAACAAAGCGTGTTTCGACCTTTACACCAAAGAAATCCTAGCGTGTCGTAAATCCGGCATCATTACGGGTCTTCCTGATGCCTATGGCCGTGGTCGTATTATTGGTGACTATCGCCGTCTCGCCCTATACGGTATCGACTTCTTAAAAGCAGACAAAAAAGAACAATACAATTCAACACAAACATTCTTAGAACAAGGCAACGATCTTGAGAAAACACTTCGTCTTCGCGAAGAAATAGCCGATCAAGTTCAAGCACTTGAAGACATTCGTCAAATGGGTCTGAAATACGGTATTGATATGTCGCTACCTGCAAAAACAGCACAAGAAGCGATCCAATTTACCTACTTTGGCTACCTAGCGGCGGTTAAATCGCAAAACGGCGCAGCAATGTCACTGGGCCGTACTTCGACTTTCCTAGACGTCTATCTAGAACGCGATATCGCAAACGGTTTGATTGATGAATCACAAGCGCAAGAAATGATTGACCACTTCATCATGAAGCTACGCATGGTTCGCTTCCTACGCACACCAGAATACGATTCATTGTTCTCTGGCGACCCAATCTGGGCAACCGAAGCCATGGCTGGTATGGGCGTTGATGGCCGTACGCTAGTATCTAAAACGACATTCCGGTACTTACATACACTACATACTATGGGCCCTGCTCCTGAGCCAAACATGACGATTCTTTGGTCAGAGCAATTACCTGAAGCGTTCAAGCAATACGCTGCAAAAGTGTCGATTGATACCTCTTCGGTTCAATACGAAAACGACGATCTAATGCGTCCTGATTTCAACAATGACGACTACGCGATTGCATGTTGTGTGAGCCCGCAAATTGTTGGTCAGCACATGCAATTCTTTGGTGCACGTGCCAACCTTGCAAAAGCGCTGCTTTACACCATCAATGGTGGTATCGATGAAAAATCGAAAGCGCAAGTGGGTCCGGTAGTGGACAAAGTTCAAGATGAAATTCTCGACTTTGACGCTTTGATGCCTCGTTTCGACAATATGTTGGAGTGGCTAGCAACGCAATACGTCACAGCGTTGAACATCATCCATTACTCACATGACCGTTACAGCTACGAAGCATCACTGATGGCATTGATGGATCGCGACGTGCACCGCACCATGGCGTGTGGTATTGCAGGTCTGTCTGTTGTCGCTGACTCTTTGGCGGCAATTAAATACGCGACCGTGAAACCTGTTCGTGATGAAGATGGCATCGCCGTTGATTTTGAAATCGAAGGTGATTATCCAAAATTTGGTAACAATGATGCCCGTGTTGATGACATCGCTTGTGATCTGGTTGAGCGCTTCATGAAGAAAATTCAGAAGATGCACACCTACCGCGAAGCAGTGCCAACTCAATCGATCCTAACGATCACATCTAACGTGGTTTACGGCAAAAAAACGGGTAATACACCAGATGGCCGTCGCGCAGGTATGCCTTTTGGCCCGGGTGCAAACCCAATGCACGGTCGTGATGAAAAAGGGGCGGTTGCGTCTTTGGCATCGGTATCTAAACTGCCGTTTGCTTACGCGAAAGATGGTATTTCTTACACCTTCTCAATTGTGCCTAACGCACTGGGTAAAGATGAATTAAGTCAGAAGAAGAACCTAGCTGCGCTAATGGATGGTTACTTCCATCACGAAGCAAGCAACGAGGGCATTGCGATTGAAGGTGGTCAACACCTTAACGTCAACGTTCTAGACCGAGAGATGTTATTGGATGCGGTTGAACATCCAGAGAAATACCCTCAGTTGACGATTCGAGTGTCTGGTTATGCGGTACGTTTTAACTCTCTAACGACAGAGCAACAGCAAGACGTCATCACTCGTACTTTCACAAGTAAGATATAAACACAGTCCATCAAGCACTCAGAAAGTTTAAATAATTAGCTTGTAAATATGCATTGCCCGCCTCTCTTTTCTACCTGAGAGAGGCGGGCTTTTTTTAAAATCACACATTAGATGAAAATTAATAGGTAGTATCCTTTCGCTAACAATACATTCAGCAAACGATTCAATTTCTTATTGATTCATCAAAATAGATCAAATAGACGACTATTTTTCCATCGTGTATGTAAAACCACATCGTTCACTGGTTGTTATTGGTGTCACAAAACACGATAATATCAAGATCGGATTTTAAGAACGTAATAACTATGACCGAATATGTTTTGTTGTTGGTCGGCACTGTGCTGGTGAACAACTTTGTACTGGTGAAGTTTTTGGGCCTATGTCCTTTTATGGGTGTGTCCAAAAAACTGGAAACAGCAATAGGTATGGGCTTAGCGACAACTTTTGTGCTAACGCTCGCGTCAGTGTGTGCGTATTTAGTGGAAAGCTACATCCTTCGTCCACTGGGTATTGAGTACCTTCGAACCATGAGTTTTATTTTGGTGATAGCCGTTGTGGTGCAGTTCACCGAAATGGTTGTGCACAAAACCAGCCCGACGCTTTATCGCTTGCTTGGCATTTTCTTACCGCTGATCACAACAAACTGCGCAGTATTGGGCGTGGCACTTCTTAACATTAATGAAAACCATAACTTTATTGAATCGATCATCTACGGCTTCGGCGCCGCTGTTGGTTTCTCATTGGTGTTGATACTTTTTGCATCCATGCGAGAGCGCATAGCCGCCGCCGACGTTCCTGTACCTTTTAAAGGTGCATCAATAGCAATGATTACAGCAGGTTTAATGTCACTCGCCTTTATGGGCTTTACAGGTTTGGTGAAGTAAGCGATGAGTACGATTTTAATTGCGATTATCGCGTTAGCGGTTCTGGCTGCGATTTTCGGCGCGATACTTGGTTTTGCTTCTATTCGCTTTAAAGTTGAAGCGGACCCTATTGTGGATCAAATCGACGCCATTTTACCGCAAACTCAATGCGGTCAATGTGGCTACCCTGGTTGCCGCCCTTATGCTGAAGCAATTGCAAATGGCGACCACATCAACAAATGTCCACCTGGTGGTCAGGCAACAATCGAAAAGCTCGCCGACTTAATGGGTGTTGAGCCAGAAGAATCTGCGCACGATCTTGACAGCAAAATTCCAACCGTTGCGTTTATTCATGAAGACATGTGTATTGGCTGCACTAAGTGTATTCAGGCGTGTCCGGTGGATGCAATTGTAGGCGGAACAAAGGCGGTCCATACCGTAATCAAAGACGAATGTACGGGCTGTGACTTGTGTGTTGCCCCATGTCCGACTGATTGTATTGAAATGATTCCTGTGGCAACGACCACAGAAAGTTGGAAGTGGCAACTTCACTCCATTCCGGTACTTAACATTACGGATGCTGCCGACAATGCAGCGAACGTGAAAGATTCAATTAAGTAAGGTTTCACATGTTGTCTTTGATTGAACAAATTCGTACAGGCGCGCTTTGGGATTTCCCAGGTGGTGTGCATCCGGCAGAAAATAAAAAGCAGTCCAACAAAACTGAACTCGCTCATGCGGCTATCCCGTCAGAAATTGTATTGCCGCTAAAACAGCACATTGGTAAAGCGGGTAACCTACTGGTTGCCGAAGGTGACTACGTATTAAAAGGTCAGCCATTAACACAATCGGAGACCGGCTTTACGGTTCCAGTGCATGCTCCAACATCAGGTACGCTCACCGCGATTGAGCCACGAACTGTCGCGCACCCTTCTGGGTTAAGTGAGTTGTGCGCAGTCATCACGCCTGATGGGAAAGATGCATGGTGTGAAAGAAACCCCGTCGCAGATTACCAACAAGAAACCCCTGACGCACTGATTGATATTATTCGTCTCGCTGGTATTTCTGGTATGGGTGGCGCAGGCTTCCCTACTGCAAAAAAAATCCAATCAGGTTTTGCTCGTACCGAGATTCTTATCGTTAATGCAGCAGAGTGCGAGCCATACATCACGTCTGATGACAAGCTCATGCAAGAACATGCCGAAGAGCTTATTCAAGGTATCGAAATTGTCGAACATATCCTGACACCAAAGCTCACGATTATTGGCATTGAAGACAACAAGCCAGAAGCAATCAAAGCGCTAGAAGCTGCGGCTATAAACAAAGATATCGTTATTCGCGTTATCCCGACTAAATACCCTTCTGGCGGTGAAAAACAACTGATCAAAATTTTAACCAATAAAGAAGTACCAAGTGGCGCGATTCCAGCCGATATTGGTATTTTGGTTCAGAATGTTGGTTCTCTTTACGCTATAAAACGCGCAGTCATCGACGGTGAACCGATGATAAAGCGCATCGTGACTCTCACTGGTAAAACCTTCAAACAACCACGCAACGTTTGGGCATTGTTAGGGACACCAGTACAAGCACTGTTGGATGAGTTTGGCTATAAAGCAGATAAGAAGTTACAGCGTTTAATTATGGGTGGGCCAATGATGGGCTTTACCCTTCCTCACTCCCAAGTGCCGATTACCAAGACAGCAAACTGTATCCTTGCTCCGACTCGTCGTGAGATCTCTCCGCACCAGTATGAGATGGAATGTATTCGCTGTAGCCAATGTGCAGAAGCGTGCCCTGCTTCGCTGCTGCCTCAACAACTGCAATGGCATGCAAAAGCTGAAGAGTATGACAAACTCGAAGAATTAAACTTAAAGGATTGTATCGAGTGCGGCGCTTGTGCGTTTGTATGCCCAAGTGAAATTCCGCTCGTACAGTACTACCGCCAAGCGAAAGCAGAAATTAGAACTAGAACACAAGAAGCGGAAGCTGCAGAGCGAGCAAAACTGCGTTTTGAAGAGAAAAAAGCGCGTATGGAACGCGAAAAAGCAGAACGTGAAAATCGCTTCAAGAAAGCTGCCGATCAGCGCCGTAAAGAGATGAAGTCTTCTGGCGGCGATGATGCGATAGCAGCAGCAATCGCACGCGTGAAAGCTCAAAAGACAGAAACCACAGAAAAAACAGAGCCAGCAGTAAAACCAGCCGTAGCGGCAGCCATTGCCAAAGCGAAGGCGAAACAAGCGGCAGCAGCTAAAGCAGGCTCTAGTGAACCTGATAACTCAGAAATGGCAAAACTGCGCGAAGAGCGCAAACGTCTTGCTCGCGAACGGAAAGCGCAAAAAGAACAAGGCGAAACGCCAGACAATAACGCTGATGATAAAAAGTCGGCAGTTGCGGCCGCCATCGCCCGAGCTAAAGCGAAAAAAGCACAACAAGAAGATTCAACTGAATCTGTAGAATCGGAAACGTCTGCACAGCAAGACAGCGATCCGAAGAAAGCCGCGGTTGCTGCTGCCATTGCTCGAGCCAAAGCGCGCAAAGCTAAGCAAGCAGACTCAACTGAAGCGGAAGAAGCTGACGCACCTGCTGAGCAAACCGACGATCCGAAAAAAGCCGCAGTTGCCGCTGCAATTGCTCGAGCCAAAGCGCGCAAAGCTAAGCAAGCAGACTCAATTGAAGCGGAAGAAGCCGAAGCACCTGCCGAGCAAACCGAAGATCCGAAAAAAGCCGCCGTGGCTGCCGCGATTGCACGTGCCAAAGCACGTAAAGCGAAACAAGCAGACTCAACTGAGGCGGAAGAAGCTGAAGCACCTGCTGAGCAAACCGACGATCCGAAGAAAGCCGCGGTGGCTGCTGCCATTGCACGTGCCAAAGCGCGTAAAGCGAAACAAGCAGACTCAACTGAAGCGGAAGAAGCTGACGCACCTGCCGAGCAAACCGAAGATCCGAAGAAAGCCGCCGTGGCTGCTGCCATCGCTCGAGCCAAAGCGCGCAAAGCGAAGCAAGAAACGCAAACTGAGCCTGTTGAAGACGCAACTTCTGAAGAACCAGAAGTGGATCCGAAAAAAGCCGCGGTTGCCGCAGCAATTGCGCGCGCGAAGGCTCGTAAAGCGAAACAAGCAGACTCAACTGAAGCGGAAGAAGCTGAAGCACCTGCCGAGCAAACCGAAGATCCGAAAAAAGCCGCCGTGGCTGCTGCCATTGCACGTGCCAAAGCGCGTAAAGCTAAGCAAGAAACGCAAACTGAGCCTGTTGAAGAAGCAACTTCTGAAGAACCAGAAGTGGATCCGAAAAAAGCCGCGGTTGCCGCAGCAATTGCGCGCGCGAAGGCCCGCAAAGCGCAACAAGAAGCTAATAAAAATAATACTGAGGAGAACGAGTAGTGTCGTTTTTTATTGCCAGTTCACCGCATACCCACAGTCGTCGTAGTACGCCAGACTTAATGAAATGGGTGGCACTTTGCGCACTTCCAGGTTTAGTAGCTCAAACCTACTTCTTTGGCTGGGGAACGCTTATTCAGCTGATTTTTGCCATTGCAGTCGCTGTATCCCTTGAAGCCTTAGTCATGATCTGTCGTAAACGCTCACCAATGAGAGCGCTACGTGATAACAGTGCAATAGTTACCGCTTGGTTGTTAGCCGTTGCTATACCACCATGGTCTCCGTGGTGGATTATGGTGATCGGGCTTATTTTTGCGATAGTAATCGCTAAACACCTCTATGGTGGCCTTGGACAAAACTTATTCAACCCTGCAATGGTCGCTTATGTGGTCTTGTTGATCTCTTTCCCAGTACAAATGACGAGTTGGAGTGCACCGACATCACTCATACCTGATCATGTAAATTTTGCAGATACACTCTCTTTAATTTTTACGGGCTATGATTACGACGGCTTATCACTTCAGCAAGTTCGCTCAGGTGTTGACGGTGTGACAATGGCGACACCACTTGATGCATTTAAGACTGGCATTCTTACAGGTGCCACTCCAAGCGAAGTAATGTCGCAGCCGATATTTGATGGCTTAGGTGGTATTGGTTGGCAATGGGTAAACCTTGCTTACCTTCTTGGCGGCATAGTCATGATCAAAAAGCGTATCATCCAATGGTATATTCCAGCAGGTTTCCTTGCGAGTCTGACTCTGTTTAGCCTAGTGTTCACGTTGCTGACGCCAGGGGAAACTGCGTCGCCAATTTTACACTTGTTATCTGGTGCAACCATGCTTGGCGCATTCTTTATTGCAACCGATCCCGTTTCGGCGTCTACCACCGTCAAAGGACGTTTAATCTTCGGTGCGCTTATTGGTGCTTTGGTTTTTATCATTCGCAGTTGGGGCGGTTTCCCAGATGGTGTTGCATTTGCAGTGTTGCTTGCAAATATGTGTGTGCCACTGATCGATTACTACACCAAACCTAGAACTTACGGTCACTGAGGTAAACATGTTAACCGCTATTAGAAAAAATGGTCTGACACTCGCGATATTTGCATGTGCAACAACCGGATTAGTCGCCCTTACTCAGTACCTAACAAAAGACCAAATCAAGGTACAAGAGCAAAAACAATTACTTTCTGTTTTGAATCAAGTCATTCCAGAAAACATGCATGACAACGCACTCACGCAAGCTTGTACAATGGTCACGTCTCCAGATCTGGGGACATTACGTGCGATGCCAGCCTACCTCGCCACGAAGAATGGTGAACCAACAGCAATCGCAATAGAATCTATCGCGCCAGATGGCTACAATGGTGAGATAAAAGTGATTACTGGGATTGATAATCAGGGCAATATTTTGGGGACACGCGTCCTAAACCACCAAGAAACCCCTGGTCTGGGCGATAAAATCGATCTTCGTGTCACCGACTGGATCCTGAGCTTTACAGGAAAACAAGTCACGGAAAACAATTGGAATTCGTGGAAAGTTCGTAAAGATGGCGGCGATTTCGATCAATTTACTGGTGCAACGATCACGCCAAGAGCCGTCGTAAAAGTGGTGCGAAATACCGTTAACTACGTAAACCAATCTCGTGAAGACATTCTTAACCAGCCGTTAGGCTGTGAAGGAGAGCAGTAATGAATGAGAATAAATTACTGATGAAAAACGGTATGTGGAGTAACAACCCCGCTCTCGTACAACTGCTGGGCTTATGTCCACTGCTAGCGGTTTCTTCCACGATAACCAATGCATTAGGTCTTGGTATTGCAACCTTACTCGTGCTAGTTGGATCCAACGTAACAGTTTCTCTTATTCGTAACTATGTGCCAAAAGAGATCCGTATACCTGTATTCGTTATGATCATTGCCTCACTCGTTACCTGCGTTCAGTTGTTAATGAATGCCTATGCGTACGGTTTGTACCTGTCTCTAGGTATCTTTATTCCTCTGATTGTAACGAACTGCATTATTATTGGCCGAGCTGAAGCATACGCTTCAAAAAATGATGTTGCACCCGCTGCGCTAGATGGTTTGTGGATGGGCCTTGGTATGACGAGCGTCTTGGTTGTTTTAGGTGCCATGCGCGAATTGATTGGTAATGGCACACTATTCGACGGAGCAGACCTTCTCCTAGGAGACTGGGCTTCAGCTCTACGGATTCAAGTTTTCCAATTTGACAATAGCTTCCTGTTAGCGCTTCTCCCACCCGGTGCATTTATCGGTGTTGGTCTGTTGATAGCGCTTAAAAATGTCATCGATAATTCAGTCCAGGCACGTCAACCTAAAGAAGAAAAACCAACCATAGAACGTGCTCGCGTCACCAACGCATAACAAGATAAGGCTCTGTCATAGGAGCCTTTTTCATAAACCGCAGAGACGGTATTGGAAGTCAGCAATGAACAAAATAAAAAGAATCGAAATTCTTGAGCGATTACGAGAAAACAATCCGAATCCTCAAACTGAGCTTAACTGGAGCTCCCCTTTTGAACTGCTAATCGCTGTATTACTATCAGCTCAAGCAACCGATGTAAGCGTCAATAAAGCCACCGACAAGCTTTTCCCTGTAGCGAATACACCTCAAAGCATTCTTGATTTGGGAGTCGATGGCTTAAAAGAATACATAAAGACCATCGGTTTGTTTAACTCAAAGGCAGAAAACACAATCAAGACTTGTAAGATCTTGTTGGAAAAACACAATGGTGAAGTTCCTGAAGATCGTGCAGCGTTAGAAGCGCTGCCAGGCGTAGGTCGCAAGACCGCAAACGTCGTGCTCAACACC
This sequence comes from Vibrio sp. 1751, assembly GCF_033339895.1. Lineage (NCBI taxonomy): Bacteria > Pseudomonadati > Pseudomonadota > Gammaproteobacteria > Vibrionales > Vibrionaceae > Vibrio > Vibrio sp. 1751. The sequence goes on along the minus strand of NZ_JAWOVM010000020.1, from coordinate 5,973 downwards.
GCTTTTGGTTGGCCAACTATTGCCGTCGATACGCACATTTATCGCGTGTCGAATCGCACTAAATTTGCGATGGGAAAAACGGTTGATGATGTCGAGCAGAAGCTATTAAAAGTTGTGCCAAAAGAGTTCAAACTCGATGTGCACCACTGGCTCATTCTTCATGGTCGTTATACGTGCGTAGCAAGAAAGCCTCGCTGCGGTAGCTGCATTATCGAAGATTTGTGCGAATATAAAGAGAAAGTATACCCAGATAGCTAACGCTATTTGTAAATCAAAGCTAGGAGCAAAAAATGTCAAACGGTCGAATTCTCCACACTATGCTTCGCGTAGGTGATCTAGACAAATCCATCAAGTTTTACACTGAAGTTATGGGCATGCAGCTGCTTCGTACTAACGAAAATAAAGAGTACGAATACACGCTAGCGTTTCTTGGTTATGGTGACGAATCCCAAGGTGCAGTGATCGAACTGACTTACAACTGGGGTAAAACTGAGTATGACTTAGGTACCGCTTTTGGTCATATCGCCATTGGTGTTGATGATATCTACACAACTTGCGACGCTATCAAAGCGGCGGGCGGTAATGTGACGCGTGAGCCAGGTCCAGTAAAAGGCGGAAGCACGCACATTGCATTCGTAAAAGACCCAGATGGTTATATGATTGAGCTTATTCAAAACAAGCAAGCTTCAGCAGGTCTTGAAGGCTAAGCGGCACTTCTAATAATCACTTGTACTGCAAGTTGAACTCCGATTACAGGCAGGTCTGCGATCTGCCTGTCCTTTTATAAACAAAACCCTTTACTTGATAATAGTTATCGTTTAGATTTATCCGCAACTTCGATATGCGGGATTACGATAATGATCAGTGAATGGGAAAAACACACACTTCTAGCCGATACGGCACTTCAACTAGATGACCCTGTTCGCAGCATTCTTCATTACCAGCAAGCCCTAAGCCTGAGTGAAGATATCAGCGAATGTGTGGAAATTGAGGCGGACGAGCGATTATTAATTTCTGTGATTTCTTGTCATAACTTAGCTCAGTTCTGGCGTTGGGCTGGAGATACTGACTATGAACTCAAATACCTTCAACTGGCCTCTGAGAAGGTCTTAACACTTATCCCACAATGCCCAAATAAAGAGTGTGCAAGCTTTATCGACTCGATAGGATGCTGTACTAAGGCGTTGATAGACTTTATGAAGCGTCACCCTAATCCAGCTATTGCCAAACAGGTTGAAAAAATAGATACCGCAACCAATTGCGAAGTCATTGCCAAATTCCGCTTAAACTAACATTCAAATTATACAGCAGGAATCACCGAAAGGTGCTTGGCAAAATACCACTAAAATATTATTAACAACGTCAGTAAATCAAAAACGCCGAAGCTTTCAGCTTCGGCGTTTTTATAAGCATCACACTTGGGTTCGCCCTAGAGATATCACAACTCGGCGGTTTTTGTCTTTTCCTATTGGCGAACCGTTATCTGCAATAGGACGACGCTTGCCGTACCCTTGCACTTGAATTCGATCTTCCGGTAGCCCTAGAGACTGAAAGTAATCACGAAGTGACTCTGCACGTCGCTCTGATAAACTTTGACTCGCACTTTTACCATCGGTTGAATCTGTGTACGTCGCCACCAGCACGAGATCGATATCTTGATTATGTCGGATATAATCTGCAATTTGTGATAAACGCTTTTTAGAAGCCTTGGTTAACTGATCACCTTGTCTTTCGTAGTGCAAAATCGTAAAAGCAATGTCCTCAAAACTATATTTCAATAAGTTGGAAATACAGTCGCTAAACGCGTTGTACTTGTTTTGAAATAGTACTGATGACAATGCGACTTCAATTCTCTGATCTCGGCTCTGCCAATCTTGGTAACTAAAAGTCGGATAACGGCCTTTTTCCAGCTCAGACAAAATGCCCCATGCTGTTTGCCCTCCGACATAACCATCAAACTGTTTAAAAAACTTTAGGTTTGTAATTCGATCGGCGTGTTCACCTGGCCGCCAAGGTGGCGGCATAGAAATGAGACTGACGTTACGTGTTTCTCCCATCGGACGACGCATTTTTAACTCAAAGTCTAAATTAATTTTTTTATTCGCACGAGATGAAAATACCGCATCTCCAAAGCTTGGAATGGGGTGTACAAGCTGACATTCTAATGGTGTATTGACCACCATTTCCCATTGAGATTGCTGTGGAGTTGCAGCATAACGTTTGCCCATCAAAGCGAAGCTGCTTGTGCTAAACAACGAAAATACAACACCACTGGTAATCAGCCATTTCTTCATCTAATACTGTCTCTTAAACGGCAGTCTGTTGCCGTCAAATTGCATCAATAAAAACACTTCAACGGGCATGCAAAAATCTCGCCAATATCGGAATATCTGTCACACTGCCATTAATGTGAGCCATAGTGTTCCAATCACCTTAACCGCCACTTAGCGTTTTACTTCCTCATGTTTTATCGGTTTACATGATGCAAAGTATGGCGAATAAACGTCTACATAATATGCAATACAAACTTATTGATTGGATGCAAAATAGAATTCCGGTTTTCTCTTAAATTGCGGTTTTTCTCATCGGTATAATCTGCAATAATGCAGCCTTCGTCACACAAAAATAAGCCAACATGACACTAGAAAATGAAGCTCTAACCTTGAAAAAACGCTTTCGTGGTTATTTCCCTGTGGTAGTAGACGTTGAGACCGCTGGTTTCAACGCTCAAACTGATGCACTTTTAGAAATCTGTGCCGTTACGTTGAAAATGGACGAACATGGCGTGTTGCATCCGGCCTCCACCATTCATTTTCATGTGGAACCATTTGAAGGCGCTAACTTAGAAAAAGAAGCGCTTGAATTCAACGGTATTCGTGACCCTTTCAGCCCTCTTCGAGGTGCTGTTTCTGAGCAAGAGGCGCTAAAGGAAATTTATAAGCTTATTCGCAAAGAACAAAAAGCCGCAGATTGCTCACGTGCAATTATGGTTGCTCATAACGCTGCATTCGACTTGGGTTTTGTAAACGCAGCAAATGAACGCTGTAAACTAAAAAGAGTCCCTTTTCATCCCTTTGCTACTTTTGATACGGCTACATTAAGTGGCCTTGCTTATGGCCAAACAGTTCTCGCTAAAGCATGCAAAACAGCCGGGATGGAATTTGATAACCGTGAAGCACACTCTGCGCTTTACGATACACAAAAAACAGCAGAATTATTCTGCGGTATTGTCAACAAATGGAAGGCCCTCGGCGGTTGGCCGCTTGTCGACGAAGAATAATAAGTAAACACAACATATTAGGAAAAGTATGAATCCTGTCGTTATATCAGTGTGCGTCATGCTCGTGTTAGCATTGATGCGCGTAAACGTGGTGGTTGCCCTCACGTTTAGTGCCATCGTAGGCGGCCTAGTCGCAGGCATGAGCCTTGGGGATACGGTTGCCGCATTTGAAAGTGGTCTAGGTGGCGGTGCAACTATTGCGCTAAGCTACGCCATGTTAGGTACTTTCGCTGTTGCCATCTCGAAATCAGGCATCACGGATCTACTGGCCAAAAGTGTTATCAAGCGCTTAAATGGTAAAGAAAACTCGGCGTCAACTACCGGGTTAAAGTACGCGGTGTTAGTCGCGCTCGTTCTCGTCACTATGTCATCTCAGAACGTAATTCCGGTCCATATCGCCTTTATTCCAATTTTGATTCCACCTCTTTTGGGCGTATTTGCGAAACTTAAGCTCGATCGACGTTTGGTCGCGTGTGTTCTTACCTTCGGTTTGATCACACCTTACATGATCTTGCCTGTTGGTTTCGGCGGTATTTTCTTAAACAACATTCTGTTAAAGAACCTACATGACAACGGTTTGGAGAATGTGGTTGCAAGCCAAGTCCCAACCGCCATGTTACTGCCTGGTGCAGGTATGCTGTTTGGTCTATTACTGGCTATCTTTGTTAGCTATCGTAAACCGCGTGTCTACAAAGAAACTGAGTTGACTGTCGTTGACGAAACCGATCATGTCATCAATAAAAAGCACATCTTGGTTGCGGCACTTGGTATTGTCGCTGCATTGGGTGTTCAGCTTTACACGGGTTCAATGATTATCGGTGCTCTAGCTGGCTTTATGGTGTTTACTTTCGGCGGCGTTATTGCATGGAAAGAGACGCACGACGTGTTCACTAAAGGTGTACACATGATGGCAATGATTGGCTTCATCATGATTGCAGCGGCAGGTTTTGCAGCAGTAATGAAGCAAACTGGCGGTGTTGAAACACTAGTACAATCGCTATCAACCAGCATCGGTGACAATAAGGCTTTAGCTGCACTACTGATGCTGATCGTTGGTCTGTTGGTAACAATGGGCATTGGTTCATCGTTCTCTACGATTCCAATCCTTGCAACTATCTATGTGCCTCTTGCGCTAGCATTTGGCTTCTCGCCGATGGCAACGATTGCACTGGTAGGTACTGCGGCTGCGTTAGGTGATGCAGGCTCTCCAGCTTCTGACTCTACATTAGGCCCAACATCTGGTCTAAATGCCGACGGCCAACATGAGCACATTTGGGAAACAGTCGTTCCAACCTTTATCCATTACAATATCCCTCTAATCATCTTTGGTTGGATTGCAGCAATGGTGCTTTAATACTATTGTTTGGATGGATATACATTTAGTTACGAAAAAGCCGCTCAATGAGCGGCTTTTTGTTATTCATAACTGTGGTTATTGCGCTGGCATATTGTCAATAATACGCTCACGAATCAGCTTCAAGGTTGGTTCTGTCGACAGGTAATCGATGGCAATCGGAAAATAAGCGTCGTTAATTTTAAGAACCAAGCTAGGGTAAGAGTTCACACCTAGGCTCTTTGCAAGGCTCAATTGATCTTCGAACACACCCTCTAAGAAAGAGCCATCCATGTCATTCTTGAATTGCTGAACATTCAAGCCAATTTCTCTCGCTAGTTGCAAGTGAGTGGCTTCTTCATGAGGAGGCATCGCACGTAAGTAATACGCATGCTGAATCGCTTCTAGCATCTGCTCATAAGAGTCTTGAAAGCCCGCTGCAATAACCGTACGACAAGATTGGTAAGTGCTTCTAACTGGCGTACAAAGCTTCCAGAAATCGTAGTTAAACTTAGTGCCTAACTGGCGCTCAATCTGCTTCCAAATACCTTCGAGTTTTTGTTGCATCTCGGGCGGCATCGGTAAATTAGTATCTGGCGCAAGACCACCAACCACATACTCAAATTGAATCACACCTGGCAGTTGCTGTTTTAGTTTATCCAGCGTTGGTTTGTAACCCCAACACCAACTGCACATTGGGTCATGCACGTAGTAAAGCTTTATGTTCATTCCACTAACCTAAAAAGAAAAAGGAGCCAGTACGGCTCCTTCGTATTCTATCGCTAAATGTGAGTATTTACGAATTACTCAGCTTGATCTTCAGCGCGCGCTGCTGCTTCTTTGATTAGAGGCTGCAGTTCACCTTTTTGGAACATTTCTAGAATAATGTCACAACCGCCGATAAGCTCACCTTCAACCCATAGTTGAGGGAAAGTTGGCCATTGCGCGTACTTTGGTAACTCAGCACGGATATCTGGGTTTTGCAGAATGTCTACGTAAGCGAACTTCTCACCACATGCCATTAGTGCCTGTGACGCTTGAGAAGAGAAACCACAGCTAGGTAGTTTCGGTGATCCTTTCATGTACAGCAGGATTGAGTTTTCAGAGATCTGCTGTTTGATTTTGTCGATAGTTTCCATCGCTTCCTCATTCATGGGTTTGAACTTTATTTATTTGCCACATTCTACTCAATAACGACAGAATAAAAACCATATAATTAATAAGGCTTAATTTTAGGTTGCTCATTGGCGAGCAATGCAGCACTTCACCACTGCTAACCTCTTAAAATATTTTCATATCGGGGTTTTAATAAAGTAAAAACTTGCTAAAATACTTAGCAAGTCAGCCTTAAAGGCGACAT